>JAZQLB010000260.1:0-4371 GCA_045542475.1 Lachnospiraceae bacterium
TCAATACAGGGATATTATTCATCTGTATTCAGTATTTCTTACCGGCTTTGTGTATCTTGCACCGATAGTATATCCGTTAAGTCTGCTTAACGGATGGGTAAAACAGCTTGTACTGCTTAATACTGTTACAAATATACTTACTATGTTCAGAGGCTTTGTTATATATAATACCATGCCGGATTTGTATACTGTTGTTATGGCTATAGTGCCAAGTGTATTAATATTCCTGTTAGGAGTATGGGCATTTCATAAGAAACAGGATGATTTTATTCTTTATGTATAGAGGATTGTATGGAGAAAGAGTTAGACACAATTATTGAAGTTAATAGTGTATCCAGATGCTTTAATTTGTCCAGGGATAAGGTTGATACTCTTAAGGAATATTTCGTTAAGAGACTGAAAGGCAAAATTCAGATTGACGAGTTTTGGGCACTTAAGGATGTATCCTTTACTGTAGGCAGGGGGGAGTCTGTTGGTCTTATCGGGCTTAACGGCAGCGGAAAAAGTACAATGCTTAAGGTTATAGCAGGTGTGCTTAAGGCTACAAAAGGCTCTGTAAGGGTACTGGGAACGGTTGCGCCTCTTATTGAGCTCGGAGCAGGCTTTGATACAGAGCTTACGGCAAGGGAGAATATTTTTTTAAACGGAGCATTGCTTGGACATTCGAGAGAGGAAATGCTTGCTGTTTATGATGAAATAGTTGAATTTTCAGAACTTAAGGATTTTCTTGATGTTCCTGTAAAGAATTTTTCTTCAGGAATGATATCAAGACTTGGTTTTTCAATTGCTACAGTAGGCAATCCGGATATTCTTATTGTAGATGAGGTTCTGGCTGTGGGAGATT
The DNA here is from genome assembly GCA_045542475.1 of Lachnospiraceae bacterium. Classification (GTDB taxonomy): domain Bacteria; phylum Bacillota; class Clostridia; order Lachnospirales; family Lachnospiraceae; genus CAG-882. Next base: position 845 of record JAZQLB010000260.1, read on the forward strand.
CCAGATTTCAGCAGAAATGTATTTCAAGAATTCAGGAGATGATTGCCAAGGGGACAACGATTCTCTTTGTTTCACATAGCATTGAGCAGGTTGAGATGGTATGTAAAAAGGTGGTCTGGCTGGAGCATGGTGAGCTTAAGATGCAGGGACCAACTAAGGAAATTTGTGAGATTTATAAGAAGATGTATTAGATTTATTGGTGATGGAGATTAGTGATGAAAAAGATAAGCAGAATGGTACTGACAATTATATATGTGATTTTTTCATACTTCTATGCTCTTGAACCGGAATTTGGCTTTAATGATGGTTTTGCAGTAAAGTGGAATACCTTTGATTTGGAAACCTATATAATGATGCTGTTTATTGGATTATATCTTGTGTGCTTCTGGCGTGGCATTAATAAATTATTCAGGAACTAGGATTTTATTATAATAATTGGAAGAGAAGGCAATGGGCGAATTTGTAAACATTATTAATAAAAGAATAGATTTAAGAGATGATAACAGGCTTATTATCCAGATGGTTTCAAGTGATGAGATTATGAAGGATGTTAGGGCTGTTTCCTACGTTAATGGGAAGTCTGTGCCTGTGCAGATTGTTAAGAATGACAGAGCTGTCCTTAAGTTTGCTTACAGGAAAACTACTGCGGCATTTGATAGTGAGTACAATGTTCTTATTGATATTCCTGATAAGGTAAAGGATGTGGTTCTTGAGCTTAGCAAGGAGACTTATCCGGCAGGAAAAAGAAATGTCAGAATAAAGGGCAGTGCGATTACCAGACTTCGTAATATGCACGAATATACATTGGATTCAGTTACACTTACAGGAAATAAGCTTCTTGTTTCAGGCTGGTGTGCAGCTGCAAAGGAGGCAGAAATAACAATTGTTTCCGAGGGAAGTAAGGTGGATACGCAGATTGAGCGTAAGCACAGACCTGATATAAACAGAGGATATCTCGAAGGAGAAATAGCTGAAAATTCGGGGTTTGTTATACCACTGGATACAAATAAAATAGGAAAAGAAATTAAAATTAATTTTAAATTTAATAATAAAACCATAACACGTGCCATAAATATTGACAAGGTCAAGGAGATAATGCCAGGAGGGCAGCGTTCATATCTGTCTCGTGCCAAGGCATATATATCCTTCTATGGCTTTGGCAGCTTTGTAAACAAGCTGACGAATAAGGTAAGCCGATATGTTGCTAATTATGGTGTTAAGTCCCTTGTTCGCAAAATTGTTAATAAGCTGTTAAGGAAGGATGGCTTACTCTATGACAGCTATTTTAAAAGTACCTATCCGGACAAGGAGATGCTGCAGCAGCAGAGGGAATATTCCTTCAAAAAGCAGTGTAAGTTCTCTATTATTATACCGGTATACAGACCTGATAAGAATTTCTTTATGAAAATGCTTGATTCTGTTGTTTCACAGACCTATTCAGGCTGGCAGCTTTGCATTGCTGACGGTAGTGGCGAAACGGACTCAGTAGAAGATAGTGTTAATAATTATATCAGACAATTTGGAGAGGACAGGATACGTTATACGAAGCTTGATAATAATCTTGGAATTGCTGGTAATACTAATGCGGCGCTTAAACTTGCCGATGGAGATTATATAGTATTTGGAGATCATGATGATGAGCTGCACCCGGCTGCATTGTTCGAGTGTATGAGAATTCTTGAGAAAATGCCGGATGTGGATTTCATTTATACGGATGAGGACAAGGTTATAGGTGGAAGCGGCAGACATACGGAACCACATTTTAAATCTGGATTTAATTATGAGTTATTGAGAAGGACTAATTATATCTGTCATCTTGTTGTAGCAAAGTCTTCTTTGATTAATAAGGTTGGAATGCTTGACAGCCGGTATGATGGAGCGCAGGATTATGATTATGTATTAAGATGTGTGGAACAGGCAGAGCATATAGAGCATATTCCAAAGGTATTATATCATTGGAGAATTTCTGAGCGTTCTACTGCTATGGGGCAGGGGGCAAAGAATTATGCTGACGAAGCAGGAAGAAGAGCTGTTGAGGCGCATCTTAACAGAATAGGAATTGCAGGAAGGGCAACACTTGGAGTGGCACCTTTTATATACGATGTGGAATATGAGCTTGAAGGGGGACCTTTGGTTTCAGTTGTCATTCCTAATAAGGATCATATTGATGATTTAAAATTATGTATTAATTCGATAGAGAAAAATTCCGGTTATAGGAATTACGAGTTTGTTATTGTAGAAAATAACAGTACTCAGGAAGCAACGTTTGAGTATTACAGGGAACTAGAGCGTACTCTGGGCAAGAGGGTTAAGGTTGTATATTGGAAGGATGAGTTTAACTATTCAGCCATAAATAATTATGGTGTAAGGGCTGCTGACGGTGAATATATTTTGTTGTTAAATAATGATATTGAGCTTATTGAACCGGATACAATCAGAAGTATGCTTTCGTATTGTCAGAGAAAGGACGTGGGAATTGTCGGGGCACGTCTTTTATATGCAGATAATACCGTACAGCATGCAGGAGTTGTTCTTGGCTTCCATGGTGTGGCTGGACATGCCTTTTGCGGAAGACCGGATGCTGAATATGGTTATTTTGCAAGGTCAGTACTACCGCAGGAGCTTTCAGCTGTAACTGCAGCATGTCTTATGACAAAAAAAGCTGTGTATGAGCAGGTGGGAGGTCTGGATGAGCAGCTTAAGGTGGCTTTTAATGATATTGACTATTGCATGGCTGTAAGAAAGGCTGGCTATAAGGTTATATATGATGCAAAAGCAAAGCTGTATCATTACGAATCAAAGTCACGAGGTATGGAGGACACGCCTGAAAAGCAGGAACGCTTTAATTCAGAGGTTCTGCTGTTTTCACAGAAATGGGAAGAGGAGCTGGATGCGGGAGATTTTTATTACAATCCTAATCTGTCTCTTGAAGGAAATGCATATACAATTAAGGAGTATTAATGGACAACACATATATAGTTAAAAAGGGAATTGCATATTTAAAGCATTATGGGCCGGCAAAGCTTTTTAGAAAAGCATTAGGCAAGATGGTTGACAGGGATGATTATTCAAAGAACTGGCAACAGTATCAGCCAGCGGAGGAGGAACTGTTTGAGCAAAGAAGCGAATGGTTTCCGTACATGCCTAAAATTAGTATACTTGTGCCTGTTTTTGATCCGCCGAAGCAGTATCTTGAAGAGATGCTGGTGTCAGTGCTTGAGCAGACATATTTTAACTGGCAGCTGTGTATAGTTGATGCAGGTAAGGAAAAAATGGAAAGCCTTATTAAGCAGACAGTAGCAGGGGATGAGAGAGTAAGATATCAGATAATCGATAATATGGGTATAGCAGCAAATACAAACAAGGCACTTGAAATGGCAACCGGTGATTATATTGCATTGCTTGATAATGATGATATTTTGTCTCCACAAGCATTATTTTGTATGGTAAAAAAGATTAACCAGGAAAAATCGGATTGTATCTATTCGGATGAAGATAAAATAAATCAAGATTTAACAAAACATTTT
>JAZQLB010000261.1:0-4329 GCA_045542475.1 Lachnospiraceae bacterium
GGGATATAATAAATACGATGTATCTTATGTGTTTTTTATGGAGGATGACAACAGACACTTTATACATCAAACTCTGGATACAGATAAGAGCTTTTTTAAAACTTATCATTTGCAATCGAGAATTGGAAATACCTTGCTTGATATATCGATTCCGGAAGAAAATGCAGATGCCTATGCAGCAGATATTGTCAAAGCGTTGCAGGGTACAGGTTATTAATGGGTAGCAGTAATTAACAGATATATATGACAGGTTGACACGAGCCGGCTTCTCTAATAAGAGAAAATCGGCTTGTGTCATTTAATGTACCAAGCCTCTTTATATTGTGCTATAATGTGCTAGATGATTTAACTAAAAAGTTATTGCAATCCAGAAGGTAAGGGATACTGATATGAAGAAAAAAGAGTGATTATAGGGACAATAGGGAAGCAAAAATACAACAAATACCTTTAAGGTAATGGAGTTTTGCGAACAATTATGTTCTAAATAATTAAAGTTATGAGGGAGGAAATATTATGCGCAAAGCATTATTAATAGGTGTAGCAGTGGGATTATGTATTTTAAGTGGATGTGGTGATGTCGGAATGTTTACGGTATCTTCCGGGGAAACAACAGAACAGGGGAAGACATCCGAAGTTTATGTGGAAGACACCAACACTTACGGTAATACCATAGGCAATATTTATTATGAAGGGCTGTTGCTGCAGAGTGAAAGAGATGAGATTTATATATATAATGACTATGATGGTTGTCTGAATAAAATAAATACTTCCAAACGAAAGGCAGAAATTATACCTGTTGAGGCATTAAAGAGTTTAAGCGCTTTCGAAGGGATAATATATGGCATACATAACGATAGTTTGAGTGGAGAACGCATTGTTTCCTATAATCCGAAGGATAATACAAGTGAGATTGTTAGAGAAGGTTCGGTATTATATTTGCAGGCCGTCAATGGCAATCTGTATTTTACGGATGAATACAAAAATTATCTGCGGCAATATAATCTACAGACCAAAGAAGAAATTGTACTGGTGGAAGAACCGGTTTATTATCCGGTAGTGTACAAGGATAGAATTTATTTTCAGCTGGATTCGGACAGGGAGTCTCTGTACAGTATTCCTGCGGGCGGCGGTGAAATGAATAAGCTTAATGATATTCGCAGTCATTATCCGGTTATCTATAAAGATAAAATATATTATTGCGATGAAGAGGATGCTATGACTATCCGTAGAATGAATTTGGATGGCAGTGAGGACTCGGTATGGCTGAAGGATGTATACCCGGAAGTTTTGAATATTTATGGGGTTACGTTATTTTTTGTTGACCTTAAAAATCCCAGTGAGTTAAGCTTTGTGGAATTGGATTCGGACGAGATAAAGGTGCAGACTTTGGATATGACAGAGTCTATCAGAACAGCATTAGAGGAATATTTAGGAAATGACAGTAAATCCTTGCTTGTGTTGCAGCGATTGGGGAGTATCAATGTTACAGATGACTACATTCTTTTTTGGTGCAATGAGTTAATTGATGGAAAGATTTATACTGATGAATATGTTTATGACAGGAACACAGGAGAGATTTATATTTTGGAAGCACTGAAGGATAAGGAGAAAAATGTTTCAGAAGATGCCTGTCCGTCCGGTGATTACACAGAAGGCAGCGTTTATGGTCCAAATCTGACACAGAGAGAATTAGAGCAGGTAGCAGGTGCAGTCCGGACTTTTCTTAACAGCTATGATTGGGAAGATATGGACGATTATACCAAAGTGGTGACAGCTCATGACTATTTATGTGATAATGTCAAGTGTGCAGAAGGAGATAGCCATAGCCGCGCCGATACGGCATGGGGAGCCCTGGTATATCATGAGGCACAGTCTTCCGGCTATGCGCGGGCAATGAAAGCACTCTGTGATGCAATGGGAGTGGAATGTTATTGTGTTCAGGCGGACGATACAGCAACGGATTCCGGCTATCAGTGGAATCAGGTATGTGTAGATGGCAACTGGTACATTGTTGATGTAGCAGATGACGATATTACGGGAGACAAAGAGATTCTTAAAAATCCCAAAATGAAATAAGGGGTTTTATTGACGAGTGTTAATACAATTTGGTATAATAAATGCATTAATATTAAAATACAAAATGAACCTACATAAAGGAGAACATTATGGAACATAGAAATCCCTTGTTGGACGAGAATGCAGATGTAAGATTTTTGGCGGTTGGCGAGATTATGCTTCGTCTGACCCCTCCCAATTACGAGAAGATTCGCATTGCTAATAATTTTGAGGCTAATTATGGCGGTAGTGAGGCAAATATTGCGCTGGCGCTGGCAAACCTTGGAGTGGACAGTACTTTCTTTTCTGTTGTACCTAACAACAGCCTTGGTAAGAGTGCAATCCGTATGCTGAGAAGTAATGATGTACATTGTACACCGGTGATTTTGAGTACTCCTGAGGAGACTCCCACCCATCGTCTTGGTACATATTACTTGGAGACCGGTTACGGTATTCGTGCCAGCAAGGTGACTTATGACAGAAAGCACAGTGCCATCACTGAGTATGATTTCAGCAAGGTGGATTTGGATGCTCTGTTAGACAATTTCGACTGGATTCATTTGAGTGGTATTACTCCTGCTTTGGGCAAAAACTGCGAGAAGCTGATTATGGATTTGCTGGTAAAGTCTAAGGAAAAAGGACTTACCGTAAGCTTTGACGGTAACTTTAGAAGTACCCTTTGGACATGGGAAGAGGCAAGAGATTTCTGTACGAAATGTCTTCCTTATGTTGATGTACTGCTTGGTATAGAGCCTTATCATTTATGGAAGGATGAGAATGACCACAGCAAGGGTGACTGGAAGGATGGAATTCCCATGCAGCCTACCTATGAGCAACAGGATGAAATCTTTAAGGCATTTGTAGCCCGTTATCCGAATTTGAAGTGTATTGCCAGACATGTGCGCTATGCACACAGCGGTAGTGAGAATAGCTTGAAGGCTTATATGTGGTATGATGGACATACTTTTGAGAGTAAGCTGTTTACTTTCAATATTCTAGACCGTGTAGGTGGCGGTGATGCATTCGCATCCGGTCTTATCTATGCGATTACACATAAGTATAAACCCATGGATATGGTGAACTTTGCAGTGGCAAGTAGTGCGCTTAAGCATACTATTCATGGCGATGCGAATATTACAGATGATGAGAAGTCCATTCGCAATCTGATGAATATGAACTATGACATCAAAAGATAGAGTCTATCTTTAATAAATATCTCTTAGATAGTTCCTATCCTTGAGATAAAATAATCTAAAGAGATTGTTAGTAGAAATTTTTGCCTCCCTGTGCTACACTGAAAAGAGTATACAGGGAGGTATTTTTATGGATACACAAAAGGACACAACCATTACATTGGAAGATATACAGAACAGTCCCCGCGGTAAGGCGGCAATGGATTTGTTTATGGAAGGTTATAATTGCAGTCAGGCAGTGACGCTTGCTTTTTCTGATTTGTTTGACATGGACAGACAGATGCTTTTGCGCATGAGTTCATCCTTTGGAGGAGGTATGGGACGGTTGCGTGAGGTTTGCGGAACCGTTTCAGGCATGTTTATCGTGATTGGTTTTTTGTATGGTTATGAGGATCCCAAGGCTTTTGAGGAGAAAGCGGCGCACTACAGCCGTATTCAGGAACTGGCAAGACGCTTTAAGGAGTGTCAGGGCAGCATTGTGTGCAGGGAGATTTTGGGGCTTGAGAACAAGCCGGATAGTCCGATTCCCGAGAAACGTTCTGAGGAATATTACAAAAAGCGCCCCTGTCCACAGCTTGCAGGACTGGCCGCGGTGATTTTGGAGCAGTATCTGGAGGAGTTAAAGCATGTTTGATTTCATCAAAAACATAGGCAAGAATAAGCAGTTGGAGGAAATTATCAGTCGGATTGAGAATAATGCCTCCAATAATTATAAGGATGCAGCACAACAGGCTTTGCAGCAATATGAGGCAATGTTACAGGAGTTGAAGGCTGCAGGGAAACTTACAGACAAGCAGATAACCTATTATGATGCGCAGCTTGCAGCTTACAAGGAGCGAATGCGGAAATTTACCCATAAGGATCAGAAGCCTACCTGGGTATAATTGATTAATGCGAGTGAAAAGAAAGAGTGATGGTAACCTTGGTTTTTGGACTAAACGAGTTACCATCACTTTTTGTTGATAAATAAGCGAATTGTTAAAAAAATATTTAATGCATAAATATTCACTTAATACTTTAAATATAGTGATTGTCTGTGTTATAATGGGGCAAAAATGCGAAAAAAGGGGAGAAATTATGA
>JAZQLB010000262.1:0-7056 GCA_045542475.1 Lachnospiraceae bacterium
TGCGATATGATCAAGAGTCATGGCTATTATTGCTATAATTTTTAACTGATATGAATTAAATCCTTTTTTAAACACCATATCTCCTTAACTAATAACCACCAGCCATAAAGACTGGTGGTTAAATAATCTCTTATATAATTATCTGTTAAAATTAGTTATCCTTACCTACCTCGACTACAGACTTTGCAAGACCTGCAATACCCTGAATCTCTGATGGAATAATAATCTTAGTAGCCTGACCGTCAGCAGCCTTAGCAAATGCCTCAAGACTCTTAAGCTTAATAACTGACTCATCAGCTCCAACTTCCTTAAGCATCTTAAGACCTGTTGCATTAGCCTCCTGCACTCTGAGGATAGCCTCTGCCTGACCTTCTGCTTCCTTAATCATCATCTGCTTCTGAGCCTCTGCACGAAGAATTGCTGCTTCCTTATCAGCCTCAGCATCAAGAATCATAGCTGCCTTCTTACCTTCTGCAACAAGAACTGCTGACTGCTTCTGAGCCTCTGCTCTTGTAACAGCCTCTTTCTTTTCCTTATCAGCCTTAATAAGCTTCTCCATTGATGCCTGAACATCTGCAGGTGGAATAATGTTCTTAACCTCTACTCTGTTAACCTTAATACCCCATGGGTCTGTTGCAAGGTCAAGTGATACTCTGATCTTAGAGTTAATAATATCACGGGATGTAAGTGTTGTATCGAAATCAAGCTCACCGATAATATTTCTTAAGTTAGTAACGGTAAGATTCTCGATAGCCATAATTGGATTCTCAACACCGTAAGCAAAAAGCTTAGGGTCTGTAATCTGGAAGAATACAACTGTATCAATTCTCATTGTAACATTATCTCTTGTGATAACCGGCTGTGGAGCGAAGTCGATAACCTGCTCTTTAAGAATAACTCTTCTAGCCATCTTATCAATAAATGGAATCTTAAAGTGAATACCTACCTGCCATGTCTCCTTGTAAGCACCAAGTCTCTCAAGTACAACAGCCTGTGCCTGTGGTACAACCTTGATACATGATGCAAAAATCACCAACAAAATAACTAATACTGCAATAATTCCTGGAACCATTTCTTATTCTCCTCCTAAATAACTTGTGTGTTATGCCGACTACTGGTCAGCATTATTTTTTATATTGCTTAGCTCTACCCTGTTAATCCTGATACCCAGCGTTGACACTGAAACATCAAGATGATCTCTTAGCTTCAGACCGATAATATCCCTTGAATCAGCAATACCATCATAAGTATATTCTCCCATGAGATCTCTCAGGTTAGATGCAGAAAGCTCCTCAATAGCCATAATCGGATTCTTTTCACCATAAGCAAAACGCTTAGGCTCTGTAATCTGATAAAATACGGCGGTCTCCATTCTCATGGAAACATTGTCCTTGGAAAAAACAGACTTTACACTAAACTCTGCAAGTCGTTCCCTAAGACTAATTCTTCTGGCTATTTTATCAACAAAGGGAATCTTAAAGTGAACTCCTGTCACCCATGTTGTTCTGTATTCACCATTTCTCTCAATAATATATACCTCATTCTGTGGTACAATCGTAAGACAAACAGTAAAAACAAAAAATAAAACAACCACAGCACTAAAGATAATACCCGGTATCATACCTACCTCCTATATACTACAGGCTATTCCACTATAACCTTAACACCTTCAATAGCCTTAACGGTAACTATGGTTCCAACCTGAATAACATTACCATTAGCTGACCTTGCAGCCCATTCCTGACCTCCGATAGCAACATATCCGGTAGCAAGCTGATTATCAATCTCCTTAACAACCTTACCTGTCCTTCCTACTATGCTGTTAACATTAGTCTTAGTAATACCCTTATTAAGATACTTTACTGCAATTGGTCTGGTAAATATAAGCATTACAAACGACACAATAATAAACAGAATAAACTGTAACCACCATGTGGCATGTAAAAGTGATGCAAAGAAGGCCACCAATGAGCCTGCCGCAAACCAGATTGTTGTAAGTCCCATAGTTGCAAATTCAGTAATAAGCAGAACCACAAACAAAATCAACCATAGAATTGCATTCATAATACCCCTCCTCTGTTAAATATATATTTCTATAATACAATATACTAATTAAATTTACAATAGGTGATTTCGTCCCCCCTTTCTCTGTCTTATTTCATGACACTTACAGATAAGAACAAAGGGTTCGCTTGCGAACTCCCGCGCCCCGAAACGTCGCATTTATGCGACATCTACCTTTACTTCGGCGTGCCCCCCGTCCGGTAGGACTTTTTTACGTTATAGGAAATTGAGTAATTTTCTATAACGCAAAAAAGAGGTCTTACGACCTCTTTTTAATCCTAGTATGCGTAGAAACAATGATTGTTAATAATCGTATACTTAATATATTTTGCATAGTTAGCCTTCTTAACGCTGATAAAGAAACAGTAATCACCAATATTATTAATACCTGCAAGAGCTTCCACCGCCGCAGTATAACAATCATCATGTGTAGGCCCTGCTGCAAGCAACGCGCCAAATCTCTCTGAAATATTACCGTTAGCATCAAGAACTCCGGTAAACTGTCCCGGTGCATATATTACATCTGTAATATTATTCTGTCTGAACTTTGTACTTCTAACTCTGTTAAGAACTACATTGGCAACCGCAAGCTTACCCTCATATGGCTCCCAGCCTGCTTCCCACTCAATAATACATGCCAAAAGATATAATTCAGCATCTGATACTGTCATGGCTTCATTCTGTGTTACTGCAATAGTCTGGCTCTGTGCTGCTGCAATTCTTGCCTGCTCTGCTCTCTCTGCTGCAATGCGCTCTGCCTCAATACGTGCAAGCTCTGCAATATATGCAGCCTCTTCCTCAATCGTCATTGCTGTAGCAAGGTCATATACCGATACAATTCCACTGCTAAGAACGTATCCATAGCCCGCCTCACATTCAACCATTGTCCAGCTGCCAAACTCATCATATGCAGTTACCGGCTCACCGCCATAAATAGTAGCGATTACCTCACTGTTAGAATCTGCTGATGCATATACTGCCAATTCATCAACTATAACTGTTGTAGTCTTGTTTCCAATAAAAGGTGCTACCTTGTCTGCCTCTGTACCGAATAAAAGATATGTGTTCTTTACATATCCTACAACATTACCTGACGAAATCTTTGACCACTCTTCACCTAACTCAAGTATGTCTGCCTGGGTACGTGAGTACATACAGCCTACAGGCTCTGATGTTGAATCCGGCTCAGCATATACTGTTACTCTTGCTTCGCAGTATGCAATTGCCTTATTGGCAAAATCAGTATCCTCTACCACGTCTTCAAGCACATCCACAATCTCACCTGATGCTGTTAATGAATTCTTATACTCTACATTAAGCTCTATCTGTGGCATATTTGCCTCAACTACGTCTACACTATCTTCTGTTGTCTTTGCCGCCATAACAGCTGCCTCTGTTGCACTGGTAGTTTCATCCTGTGACTCGGTCTCTAACTGTGCTACATTTCCGGCATTAACCTTTGAATCAGCTTTAACAGTTCCTGAGAATGCTATCTGTGCAATGAATATTAAAAATAATACCATATACACAAATACTTTTTTACTTATCTTCATAATAAAATCTCCATGCTAAATTGTTACAAAATTGTTACATTTAATTCCGCATAATTGTAACAATTTCGTAACAATTTGTCAAGCCATAAAAAAACGCCGTATTTCCGGCGTTTTATCTTCTCCTTTGCCTTGATGCTTCATACATCAGTATTGAAGCACTTACGGCAGCATTAAGTGACTCTAACTGTCCCTCCATAGGAATTTTAATAAGCTTGTCTGATAGAGCAGCTGCCTGCTTTGTAAGACCATTACCTTCATTTCCAATAAGAAATGCTGTTGGCGCTGTGTAATCCTCTTCATCATAAAAATGCTCACCCTTAAGGTGTGCAGCATATGTTATAACACCACTTACTTTAAGTAAATCCATTGCTTCGTCAACAGAATCCACATATGCAAATTTCATTCTGTATAAAGCTCCCATAGTGGAACGTATTACCTTTGAATTATATATATCAACGGTTCCTGCCGTCATAATAATACCGGTTGCACCTGCACCCTCTGCAGTTCTAAGCATGGTTCCAAGATTACCCGGATCCTGAATATTCTCAAGCACCAGAATCAATGATGACTTATCTCCCGACTGTATTATGTCTGCCGCTTCCCATTCCTTTATTTTTACAAGAGCAAGCACGCCCTGCGGTGTCTTTGTATCCGACATATGGGCAAATACCTCGTTTGATACCAGCTCATAGCTATGTCCACTCATCAATTCCTTGTTAGCCCTTACAAAATCCTCTGTTGCATATACCTTTTCAATTCTGTCTGCTGGTGTCTCTTCAAACATCCTTTTTCCCTCAACAACAAAAAGTCCTGGGACCTTGCGGTCCTTAGACTTTTTAATGAGGCTTATTACATTCTTAATCTGTGAATTGCCTGTACTTGTTATCACGCCATACTCCTATCTTGCAAGATTTCTGCTTATTGTATACTGATAGTCATCAATATCCTTCTTCATTGCAAGTGCTTCATCAATATCAAAATCAACAAACTGTCCCTTAGAATGTGCAACAACTCTCTTGCTCTTGCCCTCGATAAGCGCATCCACCGCATAAGCTCCCATAATTGATGCATACATTCTATCCTTACAGGTAGGGCTTCCACCACGCTGCATATGTCCTAAAATAGTAGCTCTTGTCTCAATACCTGTAGCTGCCTCAATTCTTCTAGCCATACTTGCAGAATGTCCAATACCCTCAGCATTAATAATGATATGATGTCTCTTACCCTTCTTTCTATTATTAATAATGCTGTTAATAATAGCCTGCTCATCATAATTATATCTCTCAGGAAGTAAAATATCCTCTGCGCCATTAGCAATACCGCACCATAAAGCAATATAGCCCGCATTACGTCCCATAACCTCAATAATACTGCAACGCTCATGTGATGTAGATGTATCCCTAATCTTATCAATAGCCTCCATCGCTGTATTAACAGCAGTATCAAAACCTATTGTATAGTCTGTACACGAAATATCCAAATCAATTGTACCCGGCACAGCAATTGTATTAATACCAAGTGCAGCAAGCTTCTGTGCACCTCTGAATGAACCATCACCACCAATCACAACAAGGCCATCAATACCATGCTTCTTACATATCTCCGCACCCTTCTGCTGTCCTTCTGGTGTTATAAATTCCAAACATCTGGCAGTATATAATACAGTACCGCCTCTATGTATAATATCTGCAACGCTCATAGCGTCCATATCAACAATCTCTTCATTAAGAAGACCGTTATAACCCTTCATAATCCCCTTAACCTTAAGTCCCTTTGCAATGGCAGTTCTTACAACCGCTCTAATCGCAGCATTCATTCCCGGTGCATCACCACCACTTGTAAGTACTCCGATTGTCTTTACTTCTTTAGCCATAATGTCCTCCATTCTGCTGTTTCCTACAGCATTATACAGCTTATCAAAAATTTAACAATGTCTATTTGGAATAATAATATACCTAAGTAAAAGTTTTTTCAATAGTTTTTTTTGGGGAAGATTGTAAAAATAATGGTTACCCGGACGAAATACCGCGCCGCGAGGGTGGAGGCATCGGGTTTGTGGCTCCGTTCTGCGAATGTAAGCTTTTCTAAGTGCTTTGCTGTTCAGGCTGTGGCTTCGTATTTCTGGGTAGTCGCTATATATACTTTTTTACTGCTTCCCCTGCAATGCACTTTATATTTGCGTTGCAGGGTATTTTATGATTTATCCACCAAGCGGACTGCTTTATATCTTGGAATCCACAACTTTCACGTTTTCTTCACCGAAGGCTCGGGATAGGGCTATTATTGTGGTGGTGTCGGCTTTTATTGTTTGGTTTGCGGGGAGGATTTTTCTTTGTTTTTCTTCACGGCAGTAGATGACTACCGCGTCCTCTCCGTCTGAGGTGGCAATTATATTGTTAAGCATTGGAGCAGCTTCTACATAGGCTGCTATATTAGGGAACTGAATCCAGCAGGTCTTTGGGATGTCGTCAAAGGCTATAACACGTTCACAGACAAGCTTGCCGTTTTCTTCTTCATTTATGCTTATTCTGCCTGTGATAAATACCTTACTATCCTCAACCAGCTTGGTTCTGTATTTCTCATAATCCCTTGGGAATACTATAACTTCGACAACACCTAAAATATCCTCTATGGTTACAAATGCCATCTGCTTGCCTGTCTTGGTATTCTTAACAGTCTTAGTGGTGATAATTCCGCCGATTGTGGCTTTTGCACCATCGTGTACCTTAGGCTCCTCATTTTCTTCAACGATAAAATCGCTGGTTACATTGGTAATATTTTTACGCCACAGCTCCTCGTAATCATCCATTGGATGACCGCTTACATATACGCCGAGAACTTCCTTTTCAAAGGCAAGGAATTCTTCCTTGTCGTATTCCTCCACATTAGGAAGTGCTACTGTGTCCTGCTTCTCCTCTACCAAATCAAACAGAGACATCTGACCTGCAATATTACTTTTTCTCTGACCATTAATATCATCAACCACCAGAGAATATACCATCATAAGCTGCCTTCTGTATGCACCGAAGCAGTCGAAGGCTCCCGATTTAATAAAGCTCTCGAGTGTACGCTTATTAACCTCTTTACCTGATAATCTCTCAATAAAATCCTGAAGACTTACAAATCTGCCGTTAGCCTCCCTCTCCTTAACAATCGCCTCAATAACAGGTCGTCCAAGACTCTTAATTGCGGACATTCCGTATCTGATGCAGTCACCATCTACTGAGAAATCACCGTAGCCCACATTAATATCCGGCGGAAGTATATCTATTCCCATTTTCCTGCAGTTAAAAATATACTCTGCCACCTTAGTGGTATTATCAAGCACGCTGGTAAGCAGTGCAGCAAAAAATTCCTTCGGATAGTAGCATTTTAAATATGCTGTCTGATAGGAAACCACCGCATAGCAGGCAGCGTGGGATTTATTAAATGCATATTT
>JAZQLB010000263.1:0-1571 GCA_045542475.1 Lachnospiraceae bacterium
CTACTGATTGAGAGATTTTTTCAATAGTATTTTTTATATCTTTTGTACATGCTTTTTCATTCACAAAGGTCTGAGTTCCTGTTACTGTCTTAAGAACATATTCGCCATTTTCTACTTCGACATATAGAGCACCATAGGTAACACCCATGGATACCATTCCGGCGATATTCCCTTCAACTAACTCTGACATATCAAGCTTGGTTACTGCCGTGAATTCCGGTGCAATCCATTTCTGTAAAAGCAGATTACTGGTATTGGAAATTGATGTGTCCTTATTCTTCTTAATAGCATTAAGAATAATTCCATTACCGGTCATCTCATACCAGTTTTCTTTATGATTTGCATTCCACTGCCACTGAAGTCCAAGCTTCTTGCCTGTAAAATCATCACTGGCATCCGGTGCATATATGTACTCAGGTAATTCCTTACCTATATCGGGCTTTTTGTGGACTAATACAGGCTGTCCTGCATCCTCGTTAATCTGCTCACCTATAATTGGCCAGTCATTAATCCACTTCATTGGCTGCATATGAACAATTCTTCCTGCTGCATACACATCCTGGAAATGAAGAAAGTATTCCTCTCCTGTCTGGGTATCAAGCCATGCACCCTGATGAGGACCGTTTATCGGTGTATCCCCCTGAACCAATACATTCTTATATTCGTATGGTCCCCAGATATTCTTTGAACGAAGAACTACCTGCCAGCCCGGCTTAACACCGCCTGCCGGAGCAAATATGTAATAATATCCGTTACGCTTATAGAGCTTTGGACCTTCAATAGTAACCTGATTATTCACATTACCATCAAATATATGCTTGCCCTCGTCAATTAATGCCGAACAATCCGGCTTCATTTCAGCCAGATTAAGAATACTCTTAAAGCCTATTCTGCTCTTAGCAAATGCAGATACCATATATGCCTTGCCATCATCATCCCAAAATGGACAAGGGTCAATCCAGCCCTTCCCCTCGTATATTGCATATGGCTTTGACCACTCGCCCCAAGGATCCTTTGTCTTGGTTACAAATATACCCTCATCAGGCATTGGGAAGAATATTATAAATTCTCCCTCATGATATCTTATAGCCGGAGCCCAGACACCGCAGCCATGCTGAGGTGTCTCATATCTCTCATAAGGAATATTCTTTAATGCATAGCTAATTACCTTCCAGTTTACCAAATCCTTTGAATGGAGAATTGGAAGTCCCGGTGTATTACAGAATGATGAAGCCGTCATAAAATAATCATCACCAACTCTTATGGCATCCGGGTCTGAATAATCTGTGCAAAGAATAGGATTACGGTAGTTACCATCACCTAAATCTGCGTACCAGTTAAAATTAGTCTCTTTCATCGCAACGTCTCCTTACTTATTAATTTTCTTCAGCAGTTTATCTACATCATTCTTTTTTCCAAGAACAAGCACATGTTCTGACTTAGTAAATACATGCTCCGCTGACGGAACCAGAGAGGTCTTTGTATCTAATTTGGTTCCCAGAATATGTACACTGTACTGCTTTCTGATATCCAATTCCTTTATTGAGCATCCAAGTCGGAGGCCAAGCGGT
>JAZQLB010000264.1:0-3597 GCA_045542475.1 Lachnospiraceae bacterium
CCGCCTCTATGATGTGGAAAACGGCAGTGTTAAGGTAGGCGGAGTGGATGTAAGAGATTATGACATTGAGACAATCCGTGAAGCAGTTAGTGTTGTTTTACAAAAGAATGTCCTTTTCTCAGGAACTATCCTTGATAATCTCAGATGGGGAGATAAAAATGCTACCGAAGAGGATTGTAAGAGAGTGTGTAGACTTGCCTGTGCGGATGAATTTATTGAGAGATTTCCTGATAAATATAATACCTATATTGAACAGGGCGGAACCAATGTATCCGGCGGACAGAAGCAGAGATTATGTATCGCAAGGGCATTACTTAAAAAGCCAAGAGTGCTTATTCTTGATGACAGCACCAGTGCAGTTGATACCGCTACGGATGCCAAGATTAGAAAGGCGTTTGCTACGGAGATTCCTGATACAACTAAGATTATTATTGCGCAGCGTATATCAAGTGTTCAGAATGCGGACAGAATTATTGTTATGGAAAACGGACGTATTAATGGAATCGGTACACATGATGAATTAGTAGAGAATAATGCTATATACAGGGATGTGTTTGAGGCACAGACCGGAGGCAGTGGTGACTTTGATGAAGGAGGTGACCAGTAATGGCAGGACCAGGACATGGACCGGGACCGGGCGGAAGACCGCCTAGAGGAATGAAGCCAACGGTGGCTAATCCGGGCAAGGTATTCAAACGAATTATAGGTTATGTTACAAAATACTACGGAATACATTTTATTATAGTTTTTGCCTGTATTATTATAAGCGTAATTGCAAGTGTTCAGGGAACATGGTTTATGCAGAGCCTTATTGATGATTATATTAAGCCGCTTATGGAGCAGGCAGAGCCTGATTATTCAGGACTTATAAGGGCAATAACCAGAGTTGCCGGCTTCTATCTTATCGGCATTGCGGCTGCCTTTGCACAAGCCAGAATTATGGTGTATGTATCGCAGGGAACCATTAAGCGTATAAGGGATGATATGTTCCTGCATATGGAGACACTACCTATTAAATACTTTGATACACATACGCATGGTGACATTATGTCCATGTACACCAATGATGTTGATACCTTAAGACAGATGGTGGGACAGAGTATACCACAGTTCTTTAACAGTCTTATTACCATTGTCAGTGTGCTGTTTATGATGATTAAGCTTAGTATTCCTCTTACTGTGGCGGCACTTGTAATGGTTGGAGTTATGCTTTTCTTAACCAAGAAGGTTACTTCCCAGAGTGGTAAGTACTTTATGGAGCAGCAAAAGAATATCGGACAGGTAAACGGCTTCATTGAGGAAATGATGTCAGGTCAGAAGGTTGTTAAGGTATTCTGCCACGAGCAGGAGAATATTGACAGGTTTGATGAGCTTAATAATAAGCTGTATGACAGTGCATATAATGCTAACAAGTTTGCAAATGTTATCGGACCTATTAATGCTCAGGTTGGAAATATAAGCTATGTAATTATGGCAATTTTGGGCGGTGCGCTTGCCCTTAATGGTATAGGCGGCTTTACGCTTGGTGGACTGGCAAGCTTCCTTACTTATAATAAGAGCTTTAATATGCCTATTAACCAGATTAGTATGCAGCTTAACAGTATTATCATGGCGCTTGCCGGTGGTGACAGAATCTTTAAGCTTCTCGATGAGAAGCCGGAGGCAGATGATGGCTATGTTACTTTAGTTAATGCAGTTAACGAGGGCGGCAGGCTTAAGGAGACTGATAAGAGAACAGGTCTGTGGGCTTGGAAGCATTATCATAAGGACACTGGAGTTACAGACTATGTGGAGCTTAAGGGCGATGTAGTATTTGATGATGTGGATTTCGGATATAATGAAGAGAAAATGGTGCTTCATAATATTAATATGTTTGCAACACCAGGACAGAAGATTGCCTTTGTTGGCTCAACTGGTGCAGGTAAGACCACCATTACTAATCTGATTAACCGTTTCTATGATATTCAGGATGGTAAAATCAGGTATGACGGAATTAATATTAATAAGATAAAGAAGAATGACCTGCGACGTTCTCTTGGAATTGTTCTTCAGGATACACATCTTTTTACCGGAACAGTTATGGAAAATATCAGATACGGTAAGCTGGATGCTACGGATGAAGAGGTATATGCAGCAGCCAGACTGGCTAATGCGGATGGCTTTATAAAGAGACTTCCAAAGGGCTATGATACAATGCTTACAGGCGATGGAGCAAACTTAAGTCAGGGTCAGCGCCAGCTTCTTGCTATTGCAAGGGCAGCCATAGCAGACCCTCCTGTGCTTATCTTAGATGAGGCAACCTCTTCTATTGATACTAGAACTGAAAAGATTGTACAGGATGGTATGGATAAGCTGATGCATGGCAGAACAACCTTTGTTATTGCCCACAGATTATCTACTGTACGAAATAGTGATTGTATTATGGTTCTTGAGCAGGGCAGAATTATCGAGCGTGGAACCCACGATGAGCTTATTGCAGAGCAGGGTAAGTATTATCAGCTCTATACAGGCAATAATATTGGTGCATAGAAATAATTTAACTGAATATATTTATACAGAATCCCTTTTTCATATTGAAAAATAGTGAAAAAGGGATTTTTTGATGAAATACCCCCGAAAAGAGGGGAGAGAGTGGGCGAGAGGGTGTGGTAGTATCAAGTCACCGAAAAGAAAATAGGGAATTATATAATTTATAAAAGTGGAGGCACCATATTTATGAAGAAAATGTTAAAGAAAGCAACATTTACAAAAATATTGGCATTACTCTTGATTGCAGTAATGTTTTTTTCATCGGAATTTACAACTAATGTTTCGGCAGATGATATCACATATAACGAAGGGGAACAGGAGACTACAACAAAAGAGCAGTATACTGTAAGCTTTTACGATAGTGATAATACATTTATCTGCCAGCAGGTATATGAATACGGCGACAGCATTACACCGCCGGCGAATCCAGTTAAGCCTGATATGCATATTGACGGGGACATGGAAAGTGGAACTGCGGCAAAGTGGTACAAATTCTCATTTACAGGATGGCAGCCAGCAGGACAGTACTCGATTAATTCAGCAGTAACTTCAAATATGACGTTTAAGGCAGGCTATTATGCTAAAGAGGTATTTGTTAAGTTTTATGTACTTAATTCTGATTTAGAGCAGCCGGACGAGCTTAGTCATTATTCAGAGGCTAATTACTCAAAGGGTATTGTTGGTGGAATATTTAAATTTGAGCAGATGGCTAACGATGATGCCGCAGTAGCAGATAATATTGCATCAGCTCCAACTCTTGATGAGTTCAGAGCAATAGGTGTTAATATCGCTGAAAACCAGACAATTAAGTGGTATGTAATTAAAGAGGAGCCTGATAACTGGCATGTGGATGGTATTATAGAAGAATTACCAACTGAGGAGGAGACAACGACCGAGGAGGAAACGACCACCGAGGAAGAGACAACAACCGAGGAAGAGACAACTGCCGAGGAGGAGATAACGACCGAGGAAGAGACAACGACCGAGGAGGAGATAACGACCGAGGAGGAGACAACGACCGAGGAGGAGATAACAACCGAGGAGGAGACAACGACCGAGGAGGAGACA
>JAZQLB010000265.1:0-1806 GCA_045542475.1 Lachnospiraceae bacterium
ATGGCTAGATCCGACTTGTCACTATTCCGACTTTCTTCATAATTTCTACCCTTCTAAACTATTCTGAATATTTCTTAATAGCCTCTTCTATCCTTGAATGTACAAGATTAGCCAGTCCCGTAGTATTCATGTCCTTGTACTCCTCATACATAATTGGCTCCAGATAATGAATCTGAACCTTTACCGGCTTACACCCCTTCTGGTCAAGAACCTTATAACTGTCAATCACGGCAATTGGAACAACCGGACACTTTGATTTTATGGCACACCTAAAGCTTCCACTATGAAACTCCAGCATCTCATTCTTTTTCTTGCTTCTGGTGCCCTCCGGATAGATAAGATAATTACGCCCCCCCTTAACTTCCCTAATAACCTTCTGCATAACCTCTAAGGACTGTTTTACATCATCCCTATCCATAGGATATGAATAAGAACAGTCAACTATCTGCTTCATAAATGGAATACCATATAATTCCTTTTTCAGCACTGCTCCCCAAGGTCTGGGACAGGTGGCCGCGGTTGCAAGAATATCAAATAACCCCTGATGATTAGAATACATCATAAGTCCACCCTCCATTGGGATATTCTCAGTTCCCGATACCTGCATATCAATATTTCCGGATTCTACCGCAAGCTTCATAATGTACTGTATGTGATTATACTTTTCTGTTTCAGTATACTTGTCCGTATGCTTAGCATAATGGCACAGCTTAAACCATGCCTTTGGTACCTTCCAGAAATTTCTCATTACCATTAATAATATTCGATTCAATCATTTATCCTCCGTTCTACATTCCTTTAATATCTTTTCCAAGATAACAAAGAGCTAAACCGCCAGGACCTGTATGTGCTCCAATTACCGGACCAATATCTCCAATTACAAGCTTATCAGGATTCCACTCCTTTTTAATAAGCTCAGCCAGATACTGAGCGTCCTCAATACAATCTGCATGAGAAATAAACACATAGCTAAGCTCAGACAGAGCCTCTCTGTCCTTCATTCGTTCAAACAGCTCATTTAATGCTGACTTTCTGCCTCTAACCTTTCCGACATTAATAAGATGACCTTCCTTATCTACATGAATTATTGGCTTGAACTTAAGCACCGAGCCTGCAATTGCTGTAGCAGCACTTATTCTTCCACCTCTCTTTAAGAAGAAAAGGTCATCCACCGTTACCTGATGATGCACTCTGTCCTTAATTGCCTCAACCTTATCAAGAACCTCTTCAATAGAGGCTCCCGCCTGTCTTAATACAGCTGCATAATATACCACCAGCCCCTGACCAATTGAAGCACACAAAGTATCTGTATGCAGAAGCTTTCTCTCCTTATACTCCTCCTTAAGCTCCTCCATAATCATGGCACCATTATTATAAGTAACCGAAAGTCCCGAAGAAAATCCAAGATATAAAATATCCTTCCCCTTCTCAAGACTCTGTCTCATCTCTGTCTCAAAAAATCCCGGTGTTACCGCTGAAGTCTTTGCATTAGCACCATTACGAAGCTCTTCATAAAACTGCTTAATCTCCACATCCCTATTAAGCACAGGCGGCTTACCATCCATATTAACCTCCAGCTGCATAACCTTTAAATCAAATTCCTCAATTATCTCCTTAGGTAAATCACAAGAAGAATCTGTATATATCTCATAACTAAACATATGTACCTCCAATATTTTTTTCATTTTCCTTGCTCCCGAATGGTTCGGTACGCGATAGAGGTGGCTCGGATCGCCACTACCAAAAGAAAAGAGGATGCCAAAGCATCCTCTTTTCTTTTGGTCGGAGTGAGGTGATTCGAACACC
>JAZQLB010000266.1:0-5744 GCA_045542475.1 Lachnospiraceae bacterium
TGTCGTATTCCAATGCAGAAGGCAGCTATCGTCCAGATAGAGAAGCCGGAATAATATAATAGTGTTTTTTAGATGACTTCGTATTTTATAAATATGAAGTCATTTTTGCAATTAATGATAAATTACGGCAGACAGCAGAAAAATCTGGATGATTACAAACGGATAACCATAAAACGGAGGTACATATGCAGTATAAAAAGGTTAAATGGATTTTTTTTGATGTGGGAACAACTCTTTCAGACGAGACAGAGGCATACAATCATAGAATAAGGGATGCCATTGCGGGAACGGATATTACCTTTGAGGAATTTACGGAGAAAAGAATATTTTTTGCTAAACAGAATCTGAAAAGTGATTTGGCGGCACTCGAGTATTTCGGACTTGAGAAAACACCTTGGCACATGGAGGATGAGAGACCATATCCTGATGCAGAGGATGTGCTTAAGTATCTTAAGGATAAAGGCTACAGATTGGGTGTAATTGCAAATCAGTCTCTTGGAACGGCAGAAAGACTTGAGGCTTGGGGATTGTTGAAATATATTGATGTGGTAGCAGCATCAGCTGAGCTTGGTGTGGCAAAGCCTGACATAAGAATTTATGAGTATGCCATGCAGCAGGCGGGGGGTACAACTAATGAAGCAGTAATGATTGGTGACAGACTTGATAATGATATATATCCGGCAAAGAAAATTGGAATGAAAACTGTATGGATTAAACAGGGAATGGCTGTATATTATCATCCTGAGAGCGAGGAATATGAGGCTGATTGGGTAGTTAATAGTCTGTCGGAATTAAAGGAGATATTTTAGAAAGAAATGGCAGGTGTTGAGCAGAAATGAAGGAAGAATTACTGGGAAAATGCGGCTTCTATTGCGAAAGCTGCCCGACATACATAAATCATAATTGTAAAGGCTGTATGGAAGCACATGAGGAGGGGGACTGTTATTCAAGGGATTGTGTTATAAAGCAAGGAATTTTATTTTGTGGAGAATGCCAGGTTATCTTAATGCTTTGCCGTTCACGACCGCCTGCTACAGCCTTAATGCAAAGCATTTAGATAATCAGGCATTCGTAGAACGGAGTACAAAAGTAAGTCCCCAGCCCAACCGTCCGGATACGCATTTCTACCACAAAAAACCAAATTACGTATTTTATCAACATACCCTTGCTTTTTTCACTTAAATAGTTTAATATAGTAAAGTGTAAATACGGAACAATGGAGGAAGTTATGAATTTTAATGTTACAGTTATTCCCGGTGATGGTATCGGTCCAGAGATTGTAAGCGAAGCCAGAAAGGTTTTAGATAAAGTCGGAGAGAAGTTCGGACATAGCTTTAATTACACAGAAGTGTTAATGGGTGGATGTTCAATTGATGCATACGGCGTTCCGCTTACTGATGAAGCCCTTGAGACAGCAAGAAAGAGTGATGCTGTGCTTTTAGGTTCCGTCGGTGGTCGAGTCGGCGTAGATAGCTGGTATGAGCTGCCTCCTAATTTAAGACCTGAAGCAGGATTACTTGCTATCAGAAAGGGACTTGGTTTATTTGCTAATTTAAGACCTGCATACCTTTATAAGGAGCTTAAGGGAGCTTGTCCTCTTAAGGAAGAGGTTGCAGATGCAGGCTTTGATATGATTATTGTAAGAGAGCTTACAGGCGGTCTTTACTTTGGTGAGCGTAAGACTGAGGTTGTTGATGGCGTTAGAACTGCTATCGACACCATGAAGTATGATGAGAATGAGATTAGAAGAATTGCTATTAAGGCATTCGAAATAGCGATGAAGAGAAATAAAAAGGTTATCAGCGTAGATAAGGCTAATGTTCTTGATACATCAAGACTTTGGAGCAAGGTAGTAGCTGAGGTTGCTGCTGATTATCCAGAGGTTACAGTGGAGAACATGCTTGTTGATAACTGTGCTATGCAGCTTGTTAAGAATCCGGCACAGTTTGATGTGGTTCTTACAGAGAATATGTTTGGTGATATTCTTTCTGACGAGGCTAGTATGATTACAGGCTCAATTGGTATGTTATCATCAGCCAGCCTTGGTGCAGGTAAGTTTGGTTTATATGAACCAAGCCACGGCGCAGCACCTGATATTGCAGGACAGAATAAGGCTAATCCAATTGCGACTATCCTTTCAGCAGCTATGATGCTTAGATATTCATTTGATCTTGATAAGGAAGCAAGTGCTATTGAAGCAGCAGTACAGAAGGTGCTTGAGGATGGCATTCGTACAATAGATATTATGTCAGAGGGCATGGAGCTTGTATCTTGTACAGGTATGGGTGATGCAATTTGCACAAGACTATGAAGAATTCCTAAGTCATCAAAAAAACGATGACTAAGTAATTCTAAATCATAGTCAGGAAGAATGTCTTGAAGAGACATTCTTCACACAGTTTTTTAGGAGGAAATGAAAATGAGAAGTGATTCAGTATTTAAGGGTACCCAGCAGGCACCTCATAGATCGTTATTTAACGCACTCGGACTTACTGAGGAGGAGATGAACAGACCTCTTATCGGTATTGTAAGCTCATATAATGAGATTGTTCCGGGACATATGAACATTGATAAGATTGTTGAAGCAGTTAAGCTTGGTGTTGCAATGGCAGGCGGAACACCTAGAGTATTCCCTGCAATCGCTGTATGTGATGGTATTGCAATGGGACATACAGGAATGAAGTATTCCCTTGTAACAAGAGATTTGATTGCAGATTCTACAGAGTGTATGGCTATGGCACATCAGTTTGACGGACTTGTAATGATTCCTAACTGTGATAAGAACGTGCCGGGTCTTTTAATGGCAGCAGCAAGAGTTAATATTCCTACAATTTTCGTAAGCGGTGGTCCAATGCTTGCAGGTACAGTTGGTGGCTGTAAGACCAGTCTTTCAAGTATGTTTGAGGCTGTAGGTGCTTACGCGGCAGGCAAGATTACAGAGGAGCAGTTAAAGGAATACGAGGCTAAGACATGTCCAACATGTGGTTCATGTTCAGGTATGTATACAGCTAATAGTATGAATTGTTTAACAGAAGCTCTTGGTATGGGACTTGGAGGAAATGGTACTATTCCAGCCGTTTATTCAGAGAGAATCAAGCTTGCTAAGCATGCAGGTATGCAGATTATGGAGCTTGTAAAAAAGGATATTAAGCCAAGAGATATTATGACTGAGAAGGCATTTATGAATGCACTTACTGTAGATATGGCACTCGGTTGCTCTACTAACAGTATGCTTCATTTACCAGCTATTGCAAGAGAAGCAGGCGTTGAGCTTAATGTGGATATCGCTAACGATATTAGTGCAAAGACACCTAACCTTTGCCACCTTGCACCAGCAGGTCATACATATATTGAGGAGCTTAACGAGGCAGGCGGTGTATATGCCGTTATGAACGAGCTTAATAAGAAGAATTTATTAAATACAGACGTTATGACAGTAACAGGTAAGACAATGGGCGAGAATATCTTAGGCTGTGTTAATAAGAACACAGAGGTAATCAGACCTGTTGAGAATCCATATAGTGAGACAGGTGGTATTGCTGTACTTAAGGGTAATCTTGCACCTGATTCATGTGTTGTTAAGCGTTCAGCAGTTGTACCTGAGATGATGGTACATGAGGGTCCTGCAAGAGTATTTGACTGC
Source organism: Lachnospiraceae bacterium (assembly GCA_045542475.1). Taxonomy (GTDB): domain Bacteria; phylum Bacillota; class Clostridia; order Lachnospirales; family Lachnospiraceae; genus CAG-882. The sequence continues at coordinate 3,644 of JAZQLB010000266.1, forward strand.
GAAGAGGATGCAATCGCAGCTATTAAGGGCGGCAAGATTGTAGCAGGAGACGTTGTAGTAATCAGATACGAGGGTCCAAAGGGTGGTCCTGGTATGAGAGAAATGCTTAATCCTACATCTGCCATTGCAGGTATGGGACTTGGCGCAAGTGTTGCACTTATTACAGACGGACGTTTCTCAGGAGCTTCAAGAGGTGCTTCAATCGGTCATGTATGTCCTGAGGCAGCAGTTGGCGGACCTATTGCACTTGTTGAGGAAGGTGATATAATTAAGATTAATATTCCTGAAAACAAGATTGATTTTGTGGTATCTGATGAAGAGCTTACAGCCAGAAAGGCTAAATGGCAGCCACGCGAGCCAAAGGTTACAACAGGATATCTTGCAAGATATGCTAAGATGGTATCTGACTCATGTAAGGGAGCAGTACTTGAGAAATAAAGATAATACTTAGGAGGTTTCACATATGCAGTTAACAGGTTCACAGATAGTAGTAGAATGTTTAAAGGAGCAGGGCGTAGATACAATATTCGGTTATCCGGGCGGCTGTATCCTTAACGTATACGATGAATTATATAAGCATTCAGATGAGATTACACATATTCTTACATCACACGAGCAGGGGGCATCTCATGCAGCTGACGGCTATGCAAGAGCAACAGGCAAGGTTGGTGTATGTATGGCAACATCAGGTCCGGGAGCAACTAACCTTGTAACAGGTATTGCTACAGCTTACATGGATTCAATTCCAATCGTAGCAATTACATGTAACGTAGGTGTATCTTTACTTGGTAAGGATAGCTTCCAGGAGGTTGATATCGCCGGAATTACAATGCCTATTACAAAGCATAACTACATCGTTAAGGATGTTAATAAGCTTGCAGGTGTTATGAGAGAGGCATTTAAGATTGCAAAGAGCGGCAGACCGGGTCCGGTGCTTATTGATATTACTAAGGACGTTACAGCTAATAAGGCTGAGTATGAATATCAGGCACCAGAGGTTGTAGAGAGAGTCACAGCTACAATTAATGATGCAGATGTAGATAAGGCAGTAGAATTAATCAGCAAGGCTAAGAAGCCATTCATCTTCGTTGGTGGTGGTGCTGTATTATCAGGTGCAGCTGAAGAGTTAAAGGAGTTTGCATATAAGCTTGATGCTCCTGTAACAGATTCTCTTATGGGTAAGGGTGCATTTGACGGCGCAGACCCATTATACACAGGTATGCTTGGTATGCACGGAACTAAGACATCTAATTTCGGTGTATCAGAGTGTGATTTACTTGTAGTAGTTGGTGCAAGATTCTCAGACCGTGTAACAGGTAATGCAAGCAAGTTCGCTACAGAGGCTACAATCGTTCAGTTTGACGTTGATGCCGCTGAGATTAATAAGAATATCCACGTTAACGCAAGTGTACTTGGTGATGTTAAGGAGATTTTAAAGAGAGTTAATGCAAAACTTACACAGCAGAAGCATACAGAGTGGATTGAGCATATTGCAGATCTTAAGGCTAAGTATCCTCTTACATACCATACAGATAAGCTTACAGGTCCATGTGTAATCGAGAAGATTTATGAGATTACCAAGGGTGATGCGATTATTACAACAGAGGTTGGTCAGCATCAGATGTGGGCTGCCCAGTTCTATAAGTTCAAGGAGCCAAGACAGCTTCTTACTTCAGGTGGTCTTGGAACAATGGGCTACGGCTTAGGTGCCAGCCTTGGTGCTAAGATGGGCCGCAGAGATAAGACTGTTGTTAACGTAGCCGGTGACGGCTGCTTTAGAATGAACATGAACGAGATTGCAACAGCAACACGTTATAACATTCCTATTATTCAGGTTGTTATTAATAATCATGTTCTTGGTATGGTTAGACAGTGGCAGACCTTATTCTACGGACAGAGATATTCTGCAACAATTTTAGAGGATCAGGTTGATTTCGTTAAGCTTGCAGAGGCTATGGGGGCTAAGGCATACAGAGCTACAACAGCAGAGGAATTTGAGGCTGCTTTCAAGGAGGCTGTTTCACTTAACATTCCTTGTGTTATCGATTGCCAGATTGAGAAGGATGATAAGGTATTCCCAATGGTTGCACCAGGAAAGAGT
>JAZQLB010000267.1:0-12573 GCA_045542475.1 Lachnospiraceae bacterium
GAGTGCTCTATATCAGTTTAAGGTGCTGATACAGGGTGCTTTTTATATGGCGTTTAATTGGTGAACTTGGCGGGGAAGGGCTATAAGCGTATCAAAAAATATTGTTGCATAAGTATTAGGGGGATTTTATAATGAATTATATATTTAAATTTGCAGATGATGAAAGATTCAATAAGTTATGTGAAGATGATGACTTTGAGTTTGGCTGGGCATTATATGCTCCTAAGATTTACTTTACGGATGTTCCATTTGATGGTAGAGAAATTGAAGTTAATGATGATTTGTTGAACGAGTGTGATATTGCATTATATATGATAGAATATAATGATTTTTGGGGTAAAATCACGATTTCAGATAGGAGTATTCGTATTGAGGGAGAAGTTGATTTGATGGGAGAAATCAAATCAGTATCAATAAGATTAGAGACAGATATTCAGGAGGAAAATAAACATGAATTATCGTAACGTAGGAAAATCAGGACTTAAGGTTAGTGAAATAGCTGTAGGAAGCTGGATGACAGACTTGCAGGGCAGCGAAAAGGCAGAGATTGCGAAGGACACAATTAAGCTTGCCATAGAGGAGGGCGTGAATTTCTTTGATTGTGCAGATGCCTACAGCGGCGGCGAGGCAGAGAAATTCTTAGGCAGGGTATTAAAGGATTATAGAAGAAGCTCATATGTGGTATCAAGTAAGGTATTCTTCCCTACAGGAAGCGGTGCCAACGAGTGGGGGCTTTCAAGAAAGCATATTTTTGAGAATATTGACAGAAGTCTTAAAAATATGCAGCTGGATTATATTGATTTATATTACTGCCATCGTTTTGATACTACCACACCGATGGAGGAGACACTCAGAGCACTTAGCGACCTTGTGGAACAGGGAAAGATTCTTTATTATGGTGTCAGCGAGGAATGGGGAGCAGCCAGACTTATGGAAGCGCAGAAGATTATTTCAGAGTATCACCTCTACCCAATGACTGTAATTCAGCCACAGTATAATATGATGGACCGCTACATAGAGCATGAGATTATGGACGTGTGCGAGAGATTTGGTATCGGAATTACGCCATTTTCTCCTCTGGCACAGGGTCTGCTTACCGGAAAATATAAGAAGGGTGAGCCGTATCCTGAAGGGTCAAGAGCTACTCATCAGGCAGATAAGCAGATTAATAATTTACTTACGGATGAGAATCTGGATAAGGTTGAAAAGCTTAGTGCCATTGCGGAGGAGCTTGGAACCAATATGTCAGTTCTGGCACTTGCATGGATTCTTCGTAAGGGAATCGTCAGCAGCGTTATCACAGGAGCGAGTAAGCCACAGCAGCTTAAAAATAATCTTGTGGCAAGCGGTTTTGTTATTCCGCAGGATGCACTTGCTGAAATAGAGAAGATTTTAGGTTTTGAGAAGTTTGAGAGACATGTAGGATAAATATGAAAGTGGCAATAATAGAAGACGAACAAGTTCATAAAAAGCTCCTATCCGAATATCTGATTAAATGGAGCAAGGATAGCGGAATAAGCATCGATATTACCGATTTTGACAGTGCCGAGAGCTTCCTGTTTGAATGGGAGGAGAATTCGGATTTTGATATTCTTTTCGTAGATATTCAGATGAAGGAAATTAACGGCATCGAAATGGCAAGGCAGGTAAGGCAGAAGGATAGCGATATTGTAATTATTTTTACCACAGGCTTGTCCGACTATATGGAGGAGGGCTATGAGGTTGGGGCACTTCAATATCTTATTAAGCCCATTAATGAAGAGAAGCTTAGAAAATGTCTGAATCGCGTGCTTGAAAAGAAGAAGGTAGAGCAGTTTGTGGTGGTAAATACAAAGGATGGCATAAGGAAGCTTAATGCAGATAATATTGTCTATTTGGAAGCAAGAGGTCATAATACCCTGATGGAGCTGATTGCAAAAGAAGGCGCGAAAGAGGTTATAGAGCTTAACGACAGCCTTTCGCAGCTTGAGAGCCAGCTTGACGGTAAGCAATATGTAAAATGCCATCGCTCCTACCTCTGCAATATTGCCAAAATCCATCATATCGAAAAAACAGATATATATTTCGATAATGGCAGTAGTATTCCGGTAAGCCGTAGAATGTATGCAGAGGTTAATCAGGCATTTATAAAGCACTTTAGGAGAATGTAGCATGGAATTACAGGATATATTATTGATAACTGGGATTGTAGTTGTACTAATTGTATTAATATTTCTGATTGTTCTATTAATAAAAACATATATTACAAGACTGATTGATAAGCGTATTAATGTGTATCAGAGTGATTTGCTTGAGAAGCACTGTGAAGAGGTTGAGAATATGTACCGCCAGACAAGGGGCTGGAGGCATGATTATCATAATCATATCCAGACCATGAAAGCACACCTTGCCATGCAGGAGTATGAGGAACTGGATAAATATCTTAGCGAGCTGGATAAGGATTTGACCACGGTGGATACGGTTATTAAAACTGGCAATGTTATGATTGATGCCATATTAAACAGTAAGATATCCCTGGCGAAGACGAGAGGCATCAGGGTGGATGCCAAGGTGTTGGTTCCAAGGGAGCTTAAGACCACCATTACGGAGGTTGATTTAAGCCTTATTATTGGAAATCTCATGGATAACGCCATGGAGGCGTGCATGAAACTTGATATGCCTGAGGATCGTTTTATCAGGGTGTATATTGATATTTTAAAGGGGCAGCTCTACATATACATTATGAATTCTGTTAAGGATGCACCAAAGCGTGTGGGGAAATTATATACCTCCAGCAAAAGCGGAGCATACCATGGCTTTGGGCTTATGAGAACGGACAAGGTGGTGGAGCGATATAAGGGGTATCTGGAGAGGCAGGATGAAGAGGGCGTGTTTGCCACGGAGATTATGCTTCCATTATAAAATAAGTTACCATTCGTGCATGAATTTGACCATTCGTGCACGATTTTTATATTAGGTTTATTTTTATGATATTCTCCATACAGATTATGAAGGAGAGGACAGGAATATGAAGGAAAAAAATAAAGAGAGCTTTGTCAGACATCATTCTGTACTAAGCGATATTATTTATTTTATAAAGTATTACAAAAAATATGAGCCCCTTGTGCTTATTTTTAGTGTACTTGAAATTATTTTTAAATCCATGCTTCCGCTTATTGGAATAGTACTGCCAAAGCTGGCGGTAGATATGGTCACAAATGGAACTGCCGAAGGGAGGGCTATAGCAACTCTTGCCGGTTTTACTGTGCTTGCCATGCTGGCATATGGTCTTGGCAGTGTGGTGGAGGATGGAAAATATCACTATTATAATGGGATGAGAGGCGTTTTTATAAGTCTGCTTTTTCTAAAAAGTCTTAAGGTTAAATATGAATATACCGAGAGGGGTGAGATTAAGCAGCTGTATTGGAAGGCAGCATGTGCCTTTTTCAGGGGGGACTGGTCAGCAAGCAGCAGAATGGTAAGAGGAACGATTGGGCTTGCCATAAATGTAAGCTGCTTTTTCCTGTATTCTGCCGTGATTGGCAATTTTAATATGATAATGCTGGCAGTTATAATTGTGCTGTCCATTATTAATTACCTTATTGGTGTGTTTCAGATACGCTATGAGGAGAAGATAAGAGATATAAATGCCACCCAGCAGAAAAATATATCCTGCGTTAAGAGTGCAATGGGAAATCTTCAGGGTGCAAAGGATATTAAAATCTTTGGCATGAACAGCTGGCTTATTAAGCTCAGGGATAATGTGCTTAAGGATATTAAGAGCTTGGGCAAAACAAGAGCTAAGAAGACTGCCTTTTATGAGAAGCTAAGATATGCACTGGCTATGGTGCGTGACCTTACAGCATATACATATTTGGTGGCACAGGCATTATCAGGGGCGGTGACGGTAGGTGAATTTGTACTATATTTTGGAGCTGTTACAGGCTTTTCTAATTTTGTAAAATCTATTATGGATTTTGTTTTGGAGCTTAGGATGGCGGCTAACGATACAGATTATTTCAGGTCATATATGGAGCTTGAGGAGACCGATGTTAATGAGGGTGGAAGAAGCGTAGGTGAGCTTACGCTGCCGCTTGAAATTGAGTTTAGGGATGTAAGCTTTGCGTATAAGGGGGTTGAGGAAGAAAATGAGGAGGAGCAGAATAAAGTACAGGAAAAGCTGTTTTCTCACTTTAATTTAAGGATAAAGCCTGGGGAGAAGCTGGCTCTCGTAGGTATTAATGGTGCCGGAAAAACCACACTTATAAAGCTTTTAACCGGAATGTATGACCCGGATGAGGGTGAGATTCTTATTAATGGGATTAATCGCAATGAATTTGCAAGGGAGGAGCTGTACAAGCTGTTTTCTGTAGTATTTCAGGAGGAATTAATACTGCCTTTCACTGTAGGTGAGAATATTGCCATGGGTATTGCTGAGAGAGTGGATAAGGAAAAGGCATGGCTGGCTCTTGAGAAGGCAGGAGTTAAGTCTGTATTTTTGGAAAAAGGTATAAAGCTTGAAAGCTATATGGGGAAGGCAATATATAATGAGGGTGTTGAACTTTCAGGAGGTCAGAAGCAGAGACTGCTGCTTGCAAGAGCGCTTTATAAAAATGCCCCAATGCTGATTCTTGATGAGCCTACTGCGGCTCTCGACCCTATCGCTGAGAGTGAGGTGTACGAAAGCTATGCCAGATACAGTACGGGAAAAACCTCCATATTTATATCCCACAGACTTGCCAGCACGAGATTTTCTGACAGAATTCTTATGCTGGAGGGCGGAAAAATTATTGAAGAGGGTACTCACGATGAGCTTATGAAATTAAATGGTGCGTATGCGGCTATGTTTAATGTGCAGAGCAGCTATTACAGAGAGGAGGCGTAGGTTATGAGGACGGATTTGCTTAAGAAAATAAGTATAAAAGAGCATATAAAGAACATGAAAAGCATTCTTAAGCTAGCTGCGGACATGAACAAAGCTTATTTTTATATTATGGGAATTGTTCATATTCTTAATGCGGCAGTACCGTATATTACGCTGGTGCTTTCTGCTTATGTATTGGATTCCATTGAGTTAAAAAGAGATTTCAGGCAGGTTATGCTTGTTATTTGTGGTACGCTTATTTTTATACTACTTATACAGTTTGTTGCAAGCACATTGTATAACCGGATGCAGATAGAAAAGGACGATATGTATTACAGGTATTTTTGTAACATAGAAACTAAAATGCTTAGTATGGATTATTCAAGAATTAACAGCCCGGAGGTGGAACAGCTTAAGAAACGTATAACGGAGGATAACAATTGGGGAAGCGGTTTATATGGAATACTGTATGGTTTTGACAGGATTGTATATGGTGTGATTAATATTATAGGTGCAATTATTATAGGGGCGCCGGTTATGCAGTACATAATCACATCGGGAGCCTATGGAGTACTACTTTTGCTGGCGGTGTTTGTATTATTTGTATGCCTGATGTTTAAGCTTAGAATTCACTTTAAGAAGATGGATGATACCTTTATGTATAAGGAGGAGTCAAGAGAGGATTATGCTCAGATGATTAATTTTGGGTGGAACTTCTTGGTAGGAGATGGTTATAATTACAAGAATGGTAAGGATGTGAGAATCTATAACAGCTATGATTTATTAAGAAAATGGACGATTGGTAACGAGCGTTCTAAAAAGAACAGGGATGCAATAAGATATGGTTCTGTGGGACTTGGCGGCTGGTGCGGAATAGATGCCCTAATCAGGGGAGGCATGGAGGGAGTGGCGTATCTGGCGGTGGTTATGGTGGCACTGGCAGGAAGCATTACCGTAGGAAATGTAGTAAGACTGGCAGGCTGCTTAAAAAATCTTATGCAGGCAATATATGACCTTATTACCATGGTTTGCGATTTTGCCATGGCGGCAAGAAAGCAGATGTCCACGCTGGAGCTTCTTGAGCTGGAAAATGAGATGTACGCAGGTAAGCTTCCTGTAGAAAAGAGAAGTGATAATGAATATCAGATTGAATTTAAAAACGTATCTTTTAAATATCCGGGAACGGAAAAATATGCTCTTAAAGATTTCTCCATGAAGCTGAAAATAGGTGAAAAGCTGGCAATCGTAGGTATGAACGGCTCAGGCAAAACCACCATGATTAAGCTGTTATGCAGACTATATGACCCGGACGAGGGTGAGATTCTTCTAAACGGTGTTAATATTAAGAAATTCAAACAGGAGGAATATGTACAGCTTTTTTCAGTAGTATTTCAGGATTATAAGCTGTTTCCGTTTAAGCTGGGAGAAAATGTGGCGGTTGATACGGAGTATGATGAGATTAAGGTCAGAGATTGTCTTATAAAGGCAGGCTTTGGTGACAGGCTGGATAGTCTTGATAAGGGGCTCGAAACCTATCTTACCAAGCAATATGATGATGATGGTGTAGAATTCTCAGGCGGAGAGGAGCAGAAGCTTGCAATTGCAAGAGCCATATATAAGGAGGCTCCTTTTATTCTTCTTGATGAGCCGACAGCTGCCCTTGACCCGATTGCGGAATACGAGATATACAGCAGCTTTGATAAGATTATCGGTACAAAGACTGCCATATATATTTCACACAGGCTCTCTTCCTGCCGTTTCTGTAAAAAGATTGCGGTGTTTGATGAGGGAAGGCTTGTACAGCTTGGAAGCCATGATGAGCTGGTTGGCAATCAGTCCGGTAAGTATTATGAAATGTGGAATGCACAGGCAAAGTATTATCAGGAAAGTGGAATTGAGTTTACCTATTAAGCTTTTCCTATAAATATAATTTATTACTAAAAAGTATCTTTTTTTTAGACTTTGTGATAGAATATACCTATATAATATTTGACAGAGAAGGAGAAGGTAAAATGGCAAACAAGTATGCAGGAACTAAGACAGAGAAGAATCTTTGGGAGGCATTTGCAGGCGAATCGCAGGCAAGAAATAAGTATACTTATTTCGCATCAGTAGCTAAGAAAAACGGTTATGAGCAGATTGCAGAGCTTTTCTTAAAGACTGCTGATAACGAGAAGGAGCATGCTAAGCTCTGGTTTAAGGCTTTAGGTGAGCTTGGAACAACACAGGAGAATCTTTTACATGCTGCCGAGGGAGAGAATTACGAGTGGACAGATATGTATGAGAGATTTGCACAGGATGCAGAGGAAGAAGGCTTCCCAGAGCTTGCAGCACAGTTCAGAGGTGTTGCAGCTATTGAAAAGGCACATGAGGAGAGATATCGCGCACTTCTTAATAATGTAGAGACTATGGAAGTATTCAAAAAAAGCGGTGTGGTAATCTGGGAATGCCGTAATTGTGGTCATATGGTGGTTGGTGAGGCTGCACCACAGGTATGTCCTGTATGTAATCACCCACAGGCTTATTTTGAGGTTAGAAAAGAGAATTATTAATTTTGTGATACGGACGAAACACAGACGGGGCTGGGATATTATTCTGGCAACCAATTTGGCAACGCTGCCGTTGAACTAGCTGATAACTGCGCCTAACACTCTCAGGAAAGCCTTCGAGCGTAAGGCTTAGTAATCAGCGGATTTCAACTCTGCTAAAAACGCCAAAAAAAGGTTGTCAGAACAATATCCCAGCCCCTTCCGTGTTTCTGGGTATCGCAAAATATAGTGAAATAGGAGAAGTGAAGGGCAAAGTATAATGTACGAGGTGTTGAGGGATATTTAAGGGAGATAACTGTAACTGGGAGTTGACAACTATAGGGTATGTTGCTGTATTATATAAAGAGAATAATATGAGGATTACATACTGGAGGTCAATATGAACTTTGCAGAGAAATTATATACCCTTAGAACTAATGCAGGATATTCGCAGGAGGTTTTGGCGGAGAAGCTATGTGTCAGCCGTCAGGCTGTATCTAAGTGGGAGCTTGGAACAACTTTGCCGGAGACGGAGAAGATTATTGCGATTAGTAATCTGTTTGGTGTGTCCATTGATTCGCTGTTAATAGATACAATTAAGCTTGGAACAGATGACAGTCTTGACAGGGTCGTACTTAAGTTTTTAAGCTCAGCACAGGATATGGACGAGATTTCCAAGGAGCTGGTGGCTATTATGAAGGATGGCGTTATTGACAGTTCAGAGAAAATACAGGTTAATGAGATTATCAAGACACTTGATTCAGTAGCGAGAATTATTGATGAGATTAAGCGTAAGATGAATTTACACTAAATAAAAAGGTATCCGGTTGGTGCGGATACCTTTTTGAATATATGGCTAATCTTTATACTATGCATCAGGTGTTGAACTGAGCCATAAGCTGAACCATAAGCTCTACCTGAGCCTTCTGCTCTTCGCTGACGGCGGCAGTTTCCTGAGATGAAGCAGAGTTATTATCCACAACCTCTGAAAGCTCTGATATAGTTGCATTGATTTCCTGAATATGAGCAACCTCATCACTAAGTAGTGTAGAAATGTTATTCATCTTAACTGTGGCATTCTGGGCATTTTCCATAACCAGAACCATATCAGCAGCGGTTTCTTCTGCGATACGAATACCCTTATCAACAGCTTCGATGGTTGTTTCGATAAGTGCTGTGGTTCTTCCTGCTGCCTCTGATGATTCTTCCGCAAGCTTTTTAACCTGGTCTGCTACTACGGCAAAGCCCTTGCCTGCATCTCCGGCTCTTGCGGCCTCTATGGCTGCATTAAGTGATAATAAATTCGTTTGTGAGGCAATGTCCTCAATAGTATTAATAATTGTGCTAATCTGTTCTGAACACTTACTGATTTCGGAAATGGCAACCTTAAGCTCATCCATTTTTGCATTACCTGCCATTAAGGTCTTACCGGCTTCTGTAGAAATATTAACTGTGTTCTGGGCTTCGAGGGAATTGTCCTCCATAGCTTTAGACATTTCACGCATTGCATCTACAATAACTGAAAGCTGCCCTGCCTGTGCTGAACAACCCTCCGCCAAATCCTGAGCGGCACATGAGAGCTGTTCTGAACCTGAATTAATCTGATAAGAAGAGTTTTTTATGGTGTTGATTGTTTCACGCATCTTCTCACTAATCTTTATAAAGGATTCTTTAATCTGGCTGTATTCGCCTATATAGTCCTTCTCGATTTTTACTACATAATCGCCGTCACCCATTGCTTCGAGAACATCTGATACTTCAGAGATAATATCATGAGTGGTGCCTTTCATGTGGTTAATGGCAGTTACCATCTGACCTACTTCGCTGGCATCCTCTTCAAGATTAAGTGTTCCGCTAAAATTACCCTGTGCCATTTCAAGCATCTGGGTCGAGGTTATCTGTATAGGAATAAGAAGTTCATTCTTAGCAAATTTAATGGTTGCAACAATCTGCCAGAGTACATAAGCAACAGCGCCTACAAACAATAACTGACTGACAATATGTACAATATTAAGAATTGAAGCTTTCTGGGATAATCGCTCCTGAATCTGAAGAATTATATCATCAGTTAAAGAGTTAATCTCTTTGATGGTGCTTTCATATTCCTGTGAAAAAACATACTGCTGTGCGGAGAGGGAATCACCCTTTTGAACACTTTCTATTGCTTTATTTTCGAGAGGAACCAGGCCTTCTGAAAGACTGGCAATATAATAAAGAACATCCATTTCATCATCAGTAACATCGCCAGCTTCTAATATTTCAAAAGCCTTTTCGCGGTTTTTATTTACATTAAGCTCCTGCATATATTCATCATAATACTGCTGACCACAATCAACAGCATAGGACTGGACAGCAGAGGTTAATGCCTTAGAGCCCAAACGATATTGGTTGAGTGCCATTGTAATGGTAAGCTGCTCTGATTTTGCATTAGATACCAGAAAATTGGCAACATAGGATGCAATTAAAAGTGTTATACCAATAATAACAATAATGATGGTTTGTTTAATCAGATGATTTAATTGAGCTGTTTGCCCGATTATTTTTTTCTTTTTACTCATAGAGATACCTCCCATTTATATTTATGCAAGTTTCCACTGTAGGCAGGTGGAAATATCTGACTATTATTATACTAGAAAAACTGATATTAGTCAATTTGATAAAGTAGCCAAAATAAATTAACAATATGCTGAAATACTTTAGAAAAATATATACATAATCAAGATAAATGAGATGCCTGATCCATGAAATGCAATTGTGGGTAGCGAAAATTGCATACTCAAAATGGTAGAATATGTTATAATGGTGTTGTATAGTAATACCATCACATAAAACAAATGCGAATATGAAGGAGGACAAAAAATGAACGCAGGAAAAATTTATGCGAAGACCATGAAGTTTGTATGGTTGAAATTAGGATTAGGAGCAGCTATTACAGCAGTATCATTGGTATTATTAGCACTGATTGTATGGATTGCTTCATTATTTAAGGATGGCGGTGTTATGATATGGGCAGCACTTATCTGGATTGGTCTTACAACTGGTATATATCAGTTTGTAATGAGATATTTTGGTTACATGATTAAGGCAGCTCACATTGCAGTTATTACAGAAACAGTTGCTACCGGTCAGGTACCAGCCAATATGGTAGAGACAGGTAAGGAAATGGTTAAGAAGCGTTTTGCAGCATCTAATATTTATTTTGTACTTGACAGCCTTATTAGTGGTGCAGTTAAGCAGTTGCAGAATACAGTTGGTAAGATTGATAACGTATTCGGACAGATTCCGGGTGTAAGTGCAATCGTTAACATTTTACAGTTATTTATTGGTATTGCTTTAGGATATATTGATGAGTGTTGTTTAGGTTATACCTTCTATAAGAAGGAGCAGGGAGCATTTAAGTCTGGTTGTGATGGTGTTGTAGTATACTTCCAGAACGCAAAGCACCTTTTAAAGAGTGCGGCAATGACAACTCTTATTGTAGTAGTACTTACATTTATTGCATGGGTAGTGCCATTTGCAATTTTTGCAGGAATCTTTGCAGGTTTTGAGATTCATTGGATATTTGCATTCATTATCGCTGCTATTATTGCATCAGTTATTAAGACTGCATTTATCGACAGCTACATGATGATTAGAACAATGGTTTCTTACATGCAGGTTGCTCCAAGTACTGTACCGGCAGTAGATGTGTATGGTAAGTTATGTAAGATTTCTAGCAAGTTCAAGAAGTTATTTACAAAGGCTGAAGAGGAGAAGACTGCGGCTACAGTATAATTCTACAACATAAAATGAGATGTGATTATCGGCAGGTTGTGATTAAGTTTACTACCTGCCGATAAACTTAAGGGAGAAACACTATGAAAAAGATTTTATCATTAATATTGGTTTTGGTATTAACAATGGGGCTGGCTACAGGGTGTAACAGTAATGACACCGGTAACGAGACTGCCGGAGGTAGTAACAGCTCACAGAATCAGACCGGTAGTGCAGATAATAATAATGTGACAGATAATGCTACAGAAAATACGAATACAACAGAAGCTGCCACAAAAGCTGCTGATACAGAAGGTGAAGAAACACTCAGCTATGCTTCATCAAAGCTACGTCTGCATGATGATACAGAGGATTGCGGATTTGAAGGCATGATTGATGCCTATATTGACATTTTTGATGATAGTGTTGTAGTTGGTGATACAGTATATTATTGTAGCGGTACTGAAAATAAAAGAACTGTTGTCCCTGAAAATGCTGAAAAGTTTTATTATGCATATGGTAAAAACGTGGTTGTCGGAAACTCTGACGGGACATATGCTTTATGTCAGGATGACACCATATATCCTTTCATTATAGAAGAGGGTGAGTTGGTTGAAGCATACAGACATACTGAACTTAATAAAGAAACTGTTATTTTATCCGTAGTTAGGAGTGATAATAAGCTGTATATGAACATTCACGATATGGATACAATGGAGATTTTGGACACAATAGATGTTGTAGTAAAAATTGGAGACAGCGATGACGAGCATATGGGGGAGATTAAGCAGCTTGAAAGGTATCTTGAGGATGTATATTATATATTGGATACTAACGGAAAGCTGTATTCGGGTATAGGAGATACAGTTGTTTCTATTAAAGAATACGAGAATTCTGAAATCGGGGATGAATATGGGGAATGTATTTTATTAACAAAAATAAAGGCAGAAAATGTTGATGAGTTGTACTGCTTCAATTCATTTTATGAAACACCGGTTTATTCACAAATCGGCGATGATACACATCTGTATGTTAAGGAGCCGGGGGAAAAAATAGCGGATGCCCCTGTTGAGCTTACCATGGAGCTTCCAAACGGGTATATGGTTGCGAATATTGTACTTGTTAAGATTGTACATGATGAGATGCTTGTTGAATTTGATGATAAAGCGATTTACTGTCTGGATATTGATACGCAGGAATGGGAGAAAAAGGATGAGCTTTCCGACTTAAATAATGAGGGTAAGGTACTTCAGATTAGTACATGCAGTAACGATTTTGTTGTGCTGCTGGATGACCACACATTATATGAGGTGAAATAGTAATATGTAATAAAAGCTTTTTTGATTCAAAAAGGGGCTGTAAAAAAAGTCCCATAAAAGAAAAATCGCTGAGGTCGTGAGACTTCAGCGATTTTTTGGTATAATTAATTATGCTACTAACTAACAACAC
>JAZQLB010000268.1:0-6819 GCA_045542475.1 Lachnospiraceae bacterium
AGTTGGAGGATATAGCCAAGCGTATGCTTAGTGCTGGTAAATATGCTATAGAAGAAATTGCTTATATTCTAGACCTCCCTATAAATGAGGTGAAATCCATTGACGCTGGAAGAAATTAAGACATACTGCCTTGAAAAAAACAGAGCCTACGAAGATTATCCTTTCGGGGATATTCCCATATGCTGCAAGGTCAATAACAAAATATTCGCCCAGATATATCCATATAAGGACGATTACAAAATAACCCTTAAATGCACCGCAGAGTTTGGTCAGTTCTATCGCATGGCATATCCCGGTAAGGTGGTTCATGGCTATCATTGTCCGCCTGTACAGCAGCCTTACTGGAATACCATATATCTTGAGGATTTCCCGGATGAGGAGCTGCTTAATATGATTGATCATGCTTATGATACGGTGATTAATAGTTTTAGTAAGAGGGTACAGAGGGAGCTATTTAAGACTGAGAGCAAGCCCACAATATTGCTTACAGCCTTTAAGGGAAGTTCCGCGGAGGAATTGCTTAAGAATGCAGATAAGAATAATATATTACTATTACCTAACGACAAGACCAAGGATGGTGAGCTTCTGATTTCGGCAATTTCAAATGGCTGCTACGATTATGTTATCTGCTTTGGGCAGAGACCTAATATTAAGAATAAGGTACATATAGAAACTACCGCCAAAGATAGTGATTTATTACTCAATACAAATTGGGATTATGAGCAGTTAGATAAGCTGTTAAAGGATAATGGGATTACTTCAAAAATATCCCATAACTCAGGCACGTCCTTTTGTAACAGCCTTTATTTTAACGGATTAAAATACATTTCTGATAACAGGCTTAGTACAAAAATTATTTTTATTCACATTCCGTATATGAAGAATATCAGTGATTTTGACAGCTTTGCAAAGACGCTTCCGGACATTATACTAAATAATATATTGGATAAAAATTATTGACTAACGAAAAAATATGGGCAGTAACAAATAAAAGCATCGTTACTGCCCATACAAAGGAATCGTTATTCTGCAAAAAGGATTATTCCTCACCATTCTTTCTGTTAAGCTCTTCTTCATAATCATCAAATATAAAGTCAAGAACCGGAGCCATTCCAACATACTCACAGCCATAGTGGTATAAGTTGTCGCTGCCTTCCATTATATGACTTCTTACAATCTTAACTACACAATAGAGCTTAGAATCCTGGCTTCCGAGCTGAATCTCTGCATTGAAATAATAACCGATAGGTAAGAAATTTTCGCTTTCAAAGCCAATACCGTTCTTAGAGATATCTGTTACAACGATTGGTGAATCAATATTAATTGCCTCATTATCCTGTCTGAATAACGAAGAAATTGATAATGTAAGTTTGATATCAAGTCTTTTGCTGCGTCTTTTTTCTATCATTTCATAATCTCCTTTATATATAATGCACGTTGCTGTTATTTATAGCTAAATATATTATAATATATCTTTCCAACAAAATGAAGTGTTTTTCTCAGATTATGGAAAAATTTAATATGGTAAAGCAATGGTGCATACCTTGACAGTGTTTCATGGAATGTGCTATTTTTTTATTAAAGTATATTTATAAAAATACAATGTGAAATGATTTTGGAAATGAGGAAATATGGATACATATACAGTCAGGAAAACTGATTTTCCGGTAACAGGTAACGTAACTGTTCCGGGGTCAAAAAGTGTTACTAACAGAGCCTTACTGATGGCTGCTTTAGCAGATGGAAAAAGTGTATTAAAGGGCGTTCTTTTCTCGGATGATTCAAGACATTTTCTCGGTAGTCTGATATCCCTTGGCTTTGATGTGGATATTGATGAGGAGAAAATGATTGTTACCATTACAGGCTGTGGCGGTGTGATTCCTAAAAAGAGCGGCAGTATTAATGTGGGAAGTGCAGGAACAGCAGCAAGATTCCTTACAGCAATGTTAGGATTATCTGACGGTAAATATACAATTAATGCATCTGAGCAGATGAAGGCAAGACCTATGGCGGGGATTTTTGAGGCACTTACAGAGCTTGGGGCGGAATTTACATATCTTGAAAAGGAAGGCTTCCTGCCTGTAGAGGTTAAGGGAAGGAATTATAACAGAATTCTGGACTTAGACAAGCCGGCTGTGGTGCATGTGGATATAAGTAAGACCACCCAGTATCTTAGTGCACTTATGATGACAGGTTCCATGGTTAAGGAGGGACTTGATATTTTTATTACAAGCACTAAAACTGATGGAGCATATATAAGAATTACATCAGCCATGATGAAGGATTTTGGGTGCAGCGTAAGCTATGACGGACATGATTATCATGTACCGGCTAATGAGAAATATAATGCAGGAGAATATCATATTGAACCCGATATTTCGGCAGCCTGTTATTTCTGGGCGATTGGGGCTGTTACAGGTGGAAGTGTAAGAGTTAATGGTGTGAAAAGGGATATGATGCAGGGAGATGTCAAGTTTCTTGAGGTTCTTGAGCGTATGGGGTGCACGGTAGAGGAGAGTACAGAGGGAATAACAGTTACAGCTCCAACTGATGGTAAATTAAGGGCAGTAGATGTTAATATGAATGATTTTTCAGATCAGACTATGACTCTGGCTGCTATAGCTCCATTTGCAGATGGAATTACCCATATACGAGGCATCGGTCATATAAGGCTTCAGGAGTCAGACCGAATTAATGGAATTCTTACCAATCTTAGAGCCCTGGGAATTGAGTGTGGCGAGGAAATGACTGAGGGTAAGGAAGGAATATATATTAAGGCAGCGCAGCCAAAGGGTTGTAATATACAGACCTTTGAAGATCATAGAATGGCTATGGCATTTGCCGTGGCAGGTCTTAAGACGGAGGGCATTATTATCGAGAATCCAATGTGCTGTCGTAAGACCTTTGAGAATTATTTTGATGTATTTGAGAGTGTATGTTACTGATAATTGATTTAGAATGAGAGGCAAGGATGTTAACTGATATTTTTGAAGCAGCAAAAAAAGGAATAGATGTACGTCAGAATCTAAGCGAGCTTAGACTGGAGATTAGAAATGCTGATAATATGGAACTTGCAGTTGAGCTTGCAAAGGATAATTTTGACTGTATGTGTTCATTTCTTAAAAATGATGATGCCAAGACCAGAAAGAATGCGGCACTTCTTATGGGGGAACTGGGGCTGGCAGATTTTGTAAAGCCATTATTTGAGGCATATTGTAATGAGGAGCAGCTTTTTGTGCGAAGCTCATATCTTATTGCACTTAAGCATTATGATGTAAGCAGATATATGAATTTCTTTAAGGAAAGAATAGATAAGCTTCAGGAGGTTAAGCTTACAGAGGAGAATAAAAAGCATATTTCCGAGGAGCTTAAAGCCTTATCAGAGCTTATAGTGTCTAAGGAGGGCATAAAAAAGCATGTTTTTTGCGGTTTTCCAAGAGCTGTGGAATATATTCTTATCACCAACAGACTGCACAAAAATGTAACAGAGGAGCAGATAAGCGAGGGTGAAATCATTCCGTTTAAGGGTGGCGTAAGAGTTAAAAGCGACGATATCAGGGAGCTGTATAATATAAGAACCTATAGTGAGATATTATTTGCAATTCCAGGCTTTAAAACATGTAATATGACACCAGTAGAGACTGCAAGGGCTTTAGCGGAATCCAAGCTTGTAAGGCTGATTGAGGAGTCGCACAATGCCTCCCATCCATATTATTTCAGAGTGGAGCTAAAGAGTCAGCTGCCACTTGATAAAAAGAGTCAGTTTGCCAAGAAGCTGGCAGCAGAGCTTGAACATCTCACAGGAAGGAAATTGGTTAATTCTACCTCTAATTATGAATTTGAAATCAGACTTATAGAGAATAAAGAGGGGAAGCTTAACGCACTCCTTAAAATGTTCACCATTAGGGATAATCGTTTTGATTATTATAAGCAGTATATTCCAGCCTCAATTAAGCCTGTTAATGCAGCTCTTATGGTGGCACTTGCAAGACCGTTTATGGCGGATGATGCACAGGTGCTAGACCCATTCTGCGGAGTAGGAACCATGCTTATTGAACGTCAGAAGGTAGTTAAGGCAAATACCTCCTATGGAATAGACATTAATTCAGAAGCCATAGAAAAGGCAAAGGTAAATACAGAGGCAGCGGGACAGATTATACATTATATCAACCGCAATTTCTTCCAGTTTACCCACGAGTATCTTTTTGATGAGATATTCACTGACATGCCTTTTGAGACGGATAACAAATCATCCAATGAAATTTTTGTTATTTATAGAGATTTCTTTAAGAAAGTACCTCAGATATTAAAAAAAGAGGGAACAATTATCATGTTTTCAAGAAATCCTGATTTTGCTGCAAAGCATGCTGCTGACAATGGATATAAGGTGATTCAGTATATTCCAATGGCAGAGAAGAAGGATGCGGGATTACTGATAATTAAGCAGAAATAGAGTGATTTTATAAGTAGAACGAAATAAGTCCGGGCAGGGATATTCCTATGCTCGGACTATTTTTACTGTTTAGTGCTGGAATTTACAGAATGGAATGCTATGTAGAATTATCTATTACTTGTCAGAACCATTCTCTTCCTTATATTCCTGACCACGCTTTCTTACCTTAGCCATCATTAGATATAAGTATGCCATTATTGGAATAAGTACGTTAAGTACGATGGTCAGCATAAGCATTCGTGATGCAAATTCACTCTGGATAAATGCAAGTATAAGACTTGCAATATACATTCCTACAAGGAATACAATGGCAATTATTGCAAAAAGCTGTTTTGGTTTCATTATTTCACCTCCGGTATGTATTTTTTATTAATAAGTACTGTGTACATTTTATTTATACACAGAAATATGCAGGCTTTGGGGGTGGTGTCGGGTTTGGTGACTGGCAGGGGGTGTTAGATTATCTTACATCCGCAGAGTGGAGCCAAACCCGACACCACCCGCAAAGTCTGCATATTTCGTCCGTGTAAAGAAAAAAATGGCACATGATACTGACGAGGGGGTCACATACCATATGCCATAAAAAGGGGAGGATATATTCTCCGAAATGTGTGCTCTACGGATAAGCATCAAAGGAGAATAGGTAAATTGTCTTTGGTTCGTTATATATTATTAACTTACTTGGACAATTTATGCATTAGCCCCACAACATTTTTTAAATTTTTTTCCTGAACCGCAAGGACATGGATCGTTACGACCCACCTTAGGCTCCTCGTTAACTACAGTAGTAGATAATCTCTGCTCCTTATAAAGCTCCTTTCTTCTTTCCTCTGTAAGAAGGTCATCCCACTGTGGAAGTGTATAGAGCCACTCAGCCTTAGCTGCTACCATGTTCTTAAATAAAAGCTCTTTGTCAAAATCCATCTGAACAACAGTATCTTCTTCCATTGTCTCGATAGGATTATGCTCCTTAAGGCTGTCGTCGATTCCGTCAAGAACACCAACCATAGTAAGAACCTCAAGGTTAAACTTCTCTGCTAATTCCTTAACTGTTCCCTTAACAGGCTCCTTCTCAGCAAGGATTGTCTCATATACGCCCTTTTCTAAATTAAAATAATTTGCCCAGAACATCTGATAGGTTCTGTCATCTCTTTCCTGCTCGTAGGCAAGATTTCTCCATGTTTCAAGTAAAGACATGTAGTCAGTCCTCCATTTATTTCTTAATGTAATATTCTAGGTTTGCACCTATTAAGTCAATGCATATATTTTATAACATAGTTAATGCATACGTCAAATATTATTTTGATGAGTTTTGCTCATTATAGCCTATAAGAATCTCAGGATATCGGCTTTGAAGTGAGTTAAGAAGTGAATCAGAGGCTTCTTTGGTCTTTCCGTGTACGATGAAATGCTTTTTATGATTGGTTACAACATATAGTGAATAAGTTATTTTCGAGTGCATTATTCTGTTATTCATGGTTCCTACCTTGTATGCCCATACAATATTTTCAAGGGGAACAATGTGAATATTGTGCTTGTCATAAGCGATATAAAAGCTTTGTGTCAGTAAAATTCCTTCTGACTGGGCATATGTATCCTCATATTCGGCTTCTGCTGCCGGAAAAAGGATATTAACATTACCGTATTTTTTCAGATTGTAAACGGTCTTGGACAGGTATGGGTTAATAAGTGATATAATAACAAGACCTAAATGTATGAGTGTGCCTATAATGCTTATTATCATTATAACAAATACCATTAATTCGTGCATGGTATATAGCTCATACTGGTTGACAATGATTTTGCAGCTCATGGCACTAAGGGATGAGGCTGTCCAGTTAAGGTTTTTACTGAGGCGCTGTGAAATCTCAGCTATAATGTCGCTGTCCCGAAGCAGCTTGGCATTACAGGTATATGAACTGATATAGGATGGTGTGCTGCTGTCTTGTGACAGATTTTCCAAATCGTCAGCAGAAATCAGTACATAGTAGCAGATATCATCATATATACAGTAATAATATGAAGCCTTAACATCTGATTTAATTGTATGATTAAGTCCGGTATAGTATAAATCATTAAAGGTACAGCGAATGTACATATTTCCCTCTGAATAATGGGAATTAATCTCACGGGGAGAGTCAATATTATGTACAGAAAGCATACAGTATAGAGGATTTTTAATGAATACGGCGGTTATAAAAATCAGATAAAGTATAGGCATTATTAGCTTTTTTCGATTAATCTTTTTAATTAAAGCTGATAATCTGGATTCTTTCATAGTAACTCCATTCGTATACAATATTGTAATATAAGTACTTAATTATTGTGTAGGATTAGGGTGCCAAAAGGGTGCTTGGCATCTGTGT
>JAZQLB010000269.1:0-2925 GCA_045542475.1 Lachnospiraceae bacterium
CTCTGCTGCGTAATCCTTGGTTCCGATAATTTCGTCCATCCACCACTTGTTGCATGATGCAGCACTTAACATACAGCCCATAAGGTGGAAATGTCCGTCTGCATGGTCAAAGGAATGAAGTGCGTTATTCTCATCCACGCCAAAGGTATTGCTTGAAATAAATATGGTTCCTGAGGTTCCAAGTGAAATATTACAGCTTCCGTTACCAACTGTTCCCGTACCTACAGCAGCCGCAGCATTATCTCCGGCACCTGCCGCAACAATTACATTCTCGCTAAGTCCAAGCTCTGCTGCAACCTCTGCCTTAAGAGTTCCCACCTTCTCAAAACTCTCATAAAGCTTAGGAAGCATCTCCTCCTTAATACCACATATCTCAATCATTTCCTTAGACCAGCACTTATTCTTAACATCAAGTAAGAGCATACCTGATGCATCAGAGTAATCTGTACAGTTAGAACCCGTAAGCTTATATGCAAGGTAATCCTTAGGAAGCATAATCTTCTTAATTCTTGCAAAATTCTCAGGCTCCTTATTCTTAACCCATAAAATCTTAGAAGCCGTAAAGCCTGTAAAAGAAATATTAGCTGTATACTCAGATAACTTGTCCTTACCAATTACATTATTAAGATAGTCATTCTCCTCAAAGGTTCTGCCGTCATTCCAAAGAATCGCAGGTCTGATTACATTATCATCCTCATCAAGAATAACAAGTCCGTGCATCTGACCGCCAAAACTGATTCCAGCTATCTTATCTGCTTCAAAGCCTGCAACTAACTCCTTAATACCTGCCATTGACTGCTCATACCAATCCTCCGGCTTCTGCTCTGACCAGCCCGGATTAGGGAAATATAATGGATATTCCTTAGATACTACATTAAGAATCTTTCCCGTCTCATCCATTAATAGCAGTTTTACTGCTGATGTTCCTAAATCTACGCCTATGTAATACATATACTTTCCTCCGTTTTTACATAATTATACCTAATAGCATGATAGCGTATGTGTTACGGTGTTGCAACTGATATTTTTTTATGTAAAAGGTGTAATTATTATTCTAAAATCAGATTAATATAATATGCATAAATCTGTCCTGGCGAAGTCTCTAATACAACGCCGTTATATCCAATAGCTACTTCTGAACCTGCAGGATAATATTCCCGTAAATCCCTGTCATCATCACTTAAATATACATACATTGAATGTACACTATTCAATTCTTCCGAACCAGCCACCGGTTCAATTAATATGCATTCCTCATAGCTCTCAAGAACGGTGGCATTAAGTATATATACCTCCGGTTTCTTATTACACCCTGCACATGCTATAATACCAATTAATAAAATCATTAAAAGCTTTCTCATAATATGCCTCCTTAAAATACTTTTAAATTGTTTCTATACTTAAGGACAACTTTTTCTTTTCCATGGTTGCACAAAAAACTATATTTCATACAATATTGCTTCATACATTATTTTTTCATATTCACATTCGTCAATTCTATACTTCTCAATATAAGGTATAGAATTCTCATAAACCCATTTCTGAATATACTTCGGCTCTATTTTGAATAACCGTTCATTTTTCATAGAAGTATATCTATCATATGAGCTTTTAAAACACTTTTCATACAGCCTGCAAAAATCATTATTCTCCATAGGATGTCCCAGTTCGTGGCATATTCCCTCTATCTGCACATTATCAATACATAATGCAACATTAGGATTCTCCTTTATCTGGGCATATTTTCTAAAATTCTTATCCGTCTGAAAATAAAAGCATCCCTCCAGCAAAATAATACTCATCATTCTTGACGTTACTTTATCATTAGCTGATGTGGATAAGACCATTTTCTTGCTGTCTCCAAATTCCTTGAAAAAGGCTTGAATTATATCATTAAATGTCACCTGTATTTTTCCTCCTAAATATAATACTGTTAAGCTCAATATTTCCTTATAAATTAACCCTTTCAGCCAACTCGCTAAAGCTATTAACGATTACACCCTCATATTCCTCATTATCTCTATTAAACAAAATAGGCGAAATACCAAACTCTGTGGCAACCTCAAGATTTTTAACACTGTTATCAATAAATATGCACTCAGAGGCTGTTTTTCCAATCACTTCAAGTGTAAGCTCGTATATCTTTCTGTCAGGCTTTCTGCACTTCACATCACCGCTGACTATCTTATGCTTAAAATACTTATTAAGTCCGTGAAGTTCTGTAATATATGAACTCCAGTCCGACAAATCATTCGACAGCAGAACAAAATCATATTTCTTATAATATTTTTCGGCAAAGCTGATAAATTGACTATCTAAAGTCAAGTGATTTTCTATATAATCCTTCATATGATATTCAGGATTATCATAACCTAGCATAGTCAGAAATACCTCAGAATTAAATTCGCCATTTCCAGCTCTGGTGAACAGCTTATCTTCTTTAAATAATTTCTTTAATCGTTCATCATGAGCTTTACCAAAGTGATTACGTGTATATGGAATGAAATTCCCCTTGCTTTCCTCCAGTATTACGCCATACATATCGAAAATTATTGTTGTTATTTTATTATTCATAGTGCCCTCCAAATGTGTGTATTTTAAAATTTATGTTGACTCTTTGCAAATAAACGTATATAATATAAGCATAAAAAAGCAAACAGATACCGTTAGACGGTTGAGCCAAATGGAGATTAATGGCTAATAAATACTTATTAACGCAAGAATAACCGCTTAGTGGCGGTTATTTTTGTGCGTTAATTTATCAATAAGGCGGGATATATATGTAGCACTAAGGCTACTAATTATCCTGCCTATAATTCCAATGATAAAACTAACTACCTCTATCACTCAATACTCTCCTTTCTTCGTTATTTTCCTGAAAGGATTTCTATGTAAACAAAACATTGCTGCTCTGACGTGACTCTA
>JAZQLB010000270.1:0-15977 GCA_045542475.1 Lachnospiraceae bacterium
CGTTAAGCTCAGGGCGTGTACCTACTGCAACCTGCGTTATGTATGGCATAAGGTTATTTGGAATTCCGTTAGGATTCTCACCGATAAGACCACTGTCATGAGCACCAATTGGGTTAAAGTATCTTAAAAGAATAACATTCCACTCATTATCAGCCTTCTGCATATCTGACATCATCTGCTCAAGCATTGACTTCGTCCAGCCGTATGGGTTAGTACACTGACCCTTTGGACATTCCTCTGTGATTGGGATAAATGCAGGATTGCCGTAAACTGTTGCTGATGATGAAAATACGATATTCTTAACATTATGCTGTCTCATAACATCAAGCAAAACTAAGGTTCCTGATATATTATTGGTATAGTACTCAAGAGGCTTGGCAACTGACTCACCAACTGCCTTAAGACCTGCAAAATGAATACATGAATCAATATTTTCCTTCTCAAATACTTCATTAAGTCCTTCTCTGTCGATTATATCTACCTCATAGAACTTAATAGGCTTACCTACAATTTTCTCCACTCTCTCAAGTGATTTCTTACTTGAATTAACAAGATTATCCACAACCACTACATCGTAGCCTGCGTTAATAAGTTCCACTACTGTATGGCTTCCGATAAAACCTGCTCCACCTGTAACAAGAATTGACATATTCTCCTCCGTTCTGCGGTTCCCTCCGCAAAAAAATTATAATGAATTACTCTTCTGACTACTAGAATACCACCGCAAAATTAGTCTTGCAATCCATTTTGGCCAGAATTTACAAAACATTTCATAGTCCTCTTTACTACGATTATTCTCTTCTATGAATTTCGAAGTGGTAGAACTTTCATGTATTCTGTGAAAAGTAAGTTTTTTATGACAATATACAAAGCTCCCTTTATATCTTGACAGCTTCTCCCATGTTTCCCAATCAAGGTTGCTTCCCATGGTTTCGTTAAATACCTTGCCCTTCATCATATCCATGTTATACATAACTGACGGACAACATATCGGATTACCCATTGAAAGTATTCTTCGTCTTACGAAAACTGAACGGGCAAAGAGTCTTTTGGCTCCCAGCCTTAGCTGTAATGGAAAAAGCATAAGTCTCTTAACCGCCAATAAGGTATTCCTATCTACTGGCTCTCCATTACGAAGCTCCGAATAATCCGTAAATGTTATTATTGGTGCCTTCGCCATTCCTGCCGCCACAAGGCACTCCTTAAGGTAATCAGGTGCATACACATCATCCTGATGGGCAATAGTTACATATTTGGTTGTAGTTTTACTCAAACCAAAATTCCAATCTGGACCGATTCCTGATACACCCTCATTAATATATAACTTTATATCATGTTTCTTCGCCATCGCTTCAATATGTTCATTAGGTGTAGAAGAAACCATGATTATATTGCTTTTTACACTCTGTCCAAGCAGGGATTTAATACATTCCTCTAAATATGCACTTTTTTTATAGGCACATATAACAAAGGTATGTTTATCAATTGCATTATCAAGCATATTTAACACCTTCCTATTTGTACTTTATCTGAAGTATTCCGATAAAGAAGCTTGAAAATACAAGCTGTGCTCCCATGACTATTGCAGTAAATGCAGGAATGGTCAGTCTCATTGATTTCCCTGGGTCAAGCGTTCCAAATTCCTGACTTGACCATACGGTTACTGCAAGAATTGATGCAACCAATCCTATTACAAACAATACCAGACCTATTACAATTCCCTTTTCTATCGTAAAGAAGCTTTTCCGTCTCTTCTTTGTAGGAATAAAGCCCGTAGCTACTGCATAGCTCTCTGTAAACTTTGAAAATATAATCATATTATATCCAAGTAAAAGCATTGCTGATGAATATAGCAGGGTCTGAATATCAAATACCACATTACCTACAGCAAGCGGTCCTCTGATTAATATAAGCATAAGCACCAAACCAACAGCACTCAATAATATTCCCGGGTATAAAAACAACCATTTCGGACTATGCATAAGAAGGAATTTTAAATGTCTCCAGCCATCGCGCATTGAACGAAGATGTGGCGGATGACTTCTTCCATCCTTCTTTAAGGTAGTTGGCACCTCTGTGATTTTATAATCACAAAGTGTAGATTTAACAACCATTTCACTGGCATATTCCATTCCGGTTGTCTTAAGTCCCAGTGCACGCATTCTTTCGGTATTGTAGCCTCTGAGTCCACAATGAAAATCCTTAATACTGCTGGTATAGAACAGACGTCCAAGAAAAGATAATACCGGATTACCAATATATCTGTGGCTGAATGGCATAGCACCCTTTTCAATTCCACCCTTAAATCGATTACCCATTACAAGGTCATAGCCTTCTCTCAGTTTCTCTAAAAAAGGCATAAGATTAAGGAAATCATAACTGTCATCCGAGTCGCCCATAATTACATATCTTCCCAGTGCCGCATTACAGCCGCCTATTAACGCAGCTCCATAGCCCTTTTCCGGTACATCCACTACTCTTGCACCATTACGTCTTGCAATGTCCTGTGAACCATCCGTACTTCCGTTATCTGCAATTAAAACCTCACCAGAAACATTATTCTTCTCTAAAAAGGTCTTTGCTTTTTTTATACAAACCTCAAGTGTCTCTGATTCATTAAGACAAGGCATTAATATTGTAAGCTCATATTCAAAATCCTTATTTGTCTCCATCTCTCTCCTCGCTTTCTGAATTCATTGCATAAGGACCAAAATCCAACTGATATGGATAGTGGGTTTTCCTTTTCTCAACCGGCGGCATAGTCATAAAATCTCCATACATTTTTGTAAGGAGTGCCTCCAGATTATTAGGAAAAGGAAATGTAATATCTTCAAACGGAAGCTGTCTCATCGGATAGATATCCTCATTTGAAAACGTATTTGTATATGGCAATGGATCGCAGAAAAAAGCCATTCGCTTAGTTTTCTTATTTTCATATTTCCTGTTTGCTTTTTCTCGCTTCATAAGAAGCCATTCCTGAGATATATGAAAGAATTTCATGGCATTATGAGTAAATACACATGCTGCAGTTACCAGCTTTGCAAGCCAGCCCCTTACATACAGGTATGGTCTTGGCATTGCCCTTAATATAACCAGCTTGCCCCATAACCATGCTGTCCACATCTGCCAGTAATACGGAATAAATCCGTCAGCTGCATTGTCAAGCGCATACACATCAATAAAAATTCCCCAGTTACACTCAACATCCTTCATTGCATTCTCTCTGAACACAGTTCCTTTAAGGCATAATCTGGTTGTTGCCAGAGGAAAATTCTTATCAGTATAGGAATTAAGCACATAATACTTATCCCCTTTTTCCTCCTGAACAATTCTCATAAATTCCTCATAATCCTTACGGGGCATGGATATATCAATATCATCATCCCATGGAATGTATCCCTGATGTCTAAGTGCACCAATTCCGGTTCCGGCATATCCGAAGTAGGTAAGATTATGTCTTTCACAGATATCAACAAAATCCTTAACCATTCCCATCTCTAATTTCTGCAAATGCCTAAGAACCTCAGGCTCGTAAAATTTCACCATTAGATTAATTCCGCCTTCTCATACATCTCTTCAACAAAGCTCTTAGCCTCATACACATTCTCTGGCTTAGTATCCTCAAGAAGACAATGTACATATGGCTTTCTGCTCTTAACATAGCTCATAAGAAGCGGATAATTAAGTAATCCTCTTCCTGAAATAACTGATTTAATTTCACCATTCTCAACAACAAAATCCTTAAGATGCATACAGCAGATTTCATCACCACATAAATCAAAGGCTTCCTTAATCATTTCCTCCTGCTTATCATAGTTATACATTGAAATAACATTAACAGGGTCAAAAATAAGCTGTAAATTAGGTGAATTGATAGCATCAAGAACCTTTCTCGCACGCTTAAAATCACATACAATATGTCTATAAACAGGCTCTACTGCAAGTATTACACCCATCTTCTCTGCATATTCAACAACAGGTCTTAAATTTTCAATAAAAATGTCAAGAGCCTCCTCAGAGTGCTTGTCCGGAGCATTCTCAAACTTAGCATCAAAACCACAGGTCTCTGTTCCAACCATACCTGCTCCTACAAGACTTGCAAATCTTAAATGTGTTTTGTATATCTCCTGTGTCCTTTTAAGCTCCTTAACATCAAGTGTTGCAAGATTAAGATAGCAGCCAAGAACTGCAATATCCACCTTGCTCTCTGTAGAAAGCTCCTTAATGTATAATGCAAGTCCCGGTGTCATCACACTATTATTTATCTTAAAATCATGTATCGCCTTTGAAAGGGCAAGCTGTGTACAATGAAAGCCCTTCTTATTAATATTTGCAAAAAAATCAGCAAGTGGAGCCTTCTCCATATCATGTCCTCTAACGCCTATTCTCATGTTATCCTCCATTCTACAAATAATTTGTCATTTCTAAAATACATCAAATTATATTATACCTAAAAATCATACTTTGGTAAATATCTATTTGAAATTAAAATATAGCAAAAACGCTGGCTTTACTTTTGAAACCATGCTTCCTTCACAAATTCATTCCAACAAAATGTAATCCTTGATACCCTGAACAATAATTTACAAAACAAGCTATCATCAAAGGCATCCCCGCCAATTCTAAAATACCAGCCTTATACGAAATGTTCAAGACTTCAAAATCTATTAGATTATCATGTAATGACACATTTGAATCCTCTGTTATTATTTCCCAGCTCATTATTTCTCCCGTTTCAAACACTAAATTATTTTTAATGCCTGCTCTCTGATTATCCAAGAGAGCAGGCATATTTTAAGAACGTTTCTTTAATTCTTCATAAATTTTATTCATATCACCATCTGAACCACTAAGCTCTATTGCCTTATAGATTCTTTCTATTACTTCTAATTCCTCTTCCAGTTCTTGTGCAATAACTATAGATTCTTTACCCTTAAGAAACTTGCGATATACCTGCTGTATTAATCTCAACATATCGCCTTTTTCAGCACCATCCTCAAAGCCCTCTTCATAGCGAACCTCCATGGCATCCTCTAAATTAAACTGAGTAAATAACATATTCACAGCCTCCGTTCCATGCTCCCGCACAAAGTCCACCATGATACCTTCCCTTTCGCAATCTCCTATGGTCTTGATTATTGCTTCGTCACGCCCATACCCACTTAGCATATGTTCCTTGATTTTCTGAATAAACCAGGAATATTCATATAGAGGACGGCATTGCTTAAGCAGCTCATGATTTACCGGCAGATTAATATTTATTACCTTTACAATTAATTCTAACATAGGAGTATCTGTTTTTTCAAGATACGCATCAGAAAGTTTCAGAATGGCTTCCGCCGGAAATGGCGTATCCCCATTATAGAACACATAGAATTCCGGTGTCGGGATAGGAATTCTTTTTTCACGATACAGCCCCTTGGGGTCTATAAGTCTCTCCATAGTTCGTCCGTAGTAAATAATGCTTCGCAGGGGCATGTTTTGATTAAGTGTGGACTGGTGTTCGCTGATTACCAGCACTTTATTTTTCACTGTAAATGCCATGTCATTTTTCCTTGCCACAAATAAAACGCCCTCCAACGTGGTGAAGTGAATATCCTCCGGCTCTACACTAGTTCCATTTAATGCAGAATATAACTGTGCTGCATTCTTCGGGTCACTAAAATATGTAGTGAATGCACTGGACTTTACCTCTCTGTTTGATGTCTGTTTTGCCTTACTTTCTTCCATAGGCATATACCTCCGTATATAATTTTTGTCTTAGAAAATGCTGCGGAAATCGCATAAAAAGAGATTATAAGATTTTTATAAGACAAGTAAATTATATCAGAGGTATATCTTTATGTCCAGTATTATTTCAACCCAGCACAAACCTTACTACCTATTTAACAATAATACATTCCAAAACCTTCCCCGTGTAAATATCTAATTCATAGTTCACACCAACCCACGCATTTGCGTTCACAGAATTCGTTTTAACCTGCCTCAGGCTAACAAAAACTGCTCCCGCTCGATTCTTCACATCTATCGTATCCCTTGTAGACCATAGATAGTCCCCTTTATAGTCAAAAGCTGCGATATTATCTTCGAAATATTCCCCTCCATCCTTTAAAAGAAAAATTAATACATTTTCTGTCAGAACCCACTGAATTACATCTTGAAAAACATCATATTTCTTTCCATTATATGTAATCTCTGCTATTGGCAAAGACTCCATTTGCTCTTGGAGTTTTGCTAAATGTGCCTTGAACATGTTACCTATACCAGATAAAAAGTCAATCCATTCAACATGTGCCACATTGGGAATATATAAGTCACCATAAGCTCGACTATCGCATACACTAATGATTTTCTTAAGAAACTGCTGTTTAATCCTGACATTCTTTGAATCATATTGGCATAATATATAGTCGATTTCTTTTTCCTCGTTAAGATGGCTGCCTAGGTGTAGATATTTTTTTAATTTTATTAACTGATTATTACATTCTGCACTAAGAAACATAGCATCACCTCTTCATCTCCATATATGGAAGCACCTCAAACCCACACTTTTCGTATACCGCTACCGCTCTCTCGTTTTCCTTTTCAACCTCCAGTCTAAATATTGAATCAGGATATTTTTCTCCAATATAATTTAAAAATCTGCTGCCAAGTCCCAAGCCTCTATATTGCTCTTTAATATATAAATCCTCAATCCATATACATGGTTTGCCAAATTCTGTTGAAAAGCTCTTAGCAGCCATGGCATAGCCCTGCAAAATACCAGAATCCTCAAAAACGTAACCCTCCAGATAAGGGCTGTCATTAATACAATTTTCCACATCATTTAAAAATATTTCTTTCGAACCATTGCTTAATACCGCAGGAGATGCATAGAATACTCTCATCATTTCAATAACTTCAGCCTTATCCCCGGCTGTCATAATTCTTATTATACTGCTCATTTTTCAAGAACCTCATTTCTGACTAATTTAAGTACTTTATTTTCCCTCTCAAGCATGCCTTTGAAGGTCTGTACCTCTTCCTTCTCCTTATGATTTCCATTCTCATTAACAGCTATAGCATGCTCCGGCGATACATACTCTAACGTAAAACGTTCTTCCTCTTCATAATCATCAAGGCTTTGTTCAACACTATCTTCCTCTACTTCACACAAATAGTAGTAATTCTCCTGAATAAATATATCCTCTATTTTACCCTTTTCAATTCTTCTCACATATCCGAATTCCTTAATCGAAGCAGGCTTGACAATAAGTCCGCTCTCTTCCCTTACTTCACGAATCAATGTATCCTCATAAGCCTCTCCATCTTCTATACCTCCACCCGGAAGCTTGTAATAATCGTATTTCTGACTGTGCATCATAGCTATTTTCCCAGCCTTTATTATAATACCTCTAACAGACGGACGCTTTCCCACCGTTCCGTTTTCATTATAATTTTTCTTATCAATTACAAATAACTCTCTCATGTTTTTTCTCCTGTCTTCTGTGCCATTTTGTATATTTTCCACCATTTATTCAGATACTATAATTGTAGTAAAAACATTATCATATGGAGATTAATAATGAATACAGACAATACAAACAAAGAAACTCTCGGTGCCCAGCTTGCCTACGCTGCACTTGATGAGGTTCCTACACCTAAAAGCGATGCCAAAGAAATCGTAGGCTTAGTAAAAACCGGCGGCAAAATCACTGGCTATCAGCTCTCGGACGGCGAAACCGTATCAAAGGAAGAGGGCGTTGCCATGGCAAAAGCTGGCGAAATTCAAGGCGTTGGCGTAGCCCACCGAAAAGACTCCGAATACCTTAAATCCCTGCCGGATGGAACAGAAAATAACAATCTGTCCAATCTGCCTTCTGTAAGTAAGTGAGGTTATCCTCACTTACTTGCAACTCATTTTATCTTTGTTAAATACCCTTAATTAAAAACAGCTCCATTGGCTGCTCATATCCTGGAACATCTATAACAAAGCCACCGCAATCCTTATATCCTAATTTTCTATAAAAATGCTGTGCAGCTTCATCAACCTGTGTGGATGTCAAAAGCAAATCATATCCCTGTAATTTCATATCTGCTTCCCAATATTCCATAAGTTTTTTCCCATAACCATTTCCATGATAATTCCAATCAACAAATAACATTGTACAAAATGGCGTATTATCCCAAAAAAGATTATATCTCAACAATCCTATTGGTTTATTATCATCCAACAAAACATATCCTCTTTTGTCGCTAACCTTATTTTCAAATTCCTGTTCCGGCAAATGCTTATCAAGACTATACCAAAATTCTTTATCCTCTGATTGAACATATCTAATCTCTATCATTTTTTTCCTCACTATCTATAAACACACTCGCACTCTTCACACTCCTCGAGTGCATTATACTGCTTCATTATTTCTTCAAACAACTCTGCATCATTCTTCTGCAACTCCTTATAGTTCTGCCACCCTTCCAACACCAGCATATCCGGCAAGCTAATCAATCCTGTAATTCCGTCCCAATACGCATCCCAGTTCATCCCATAAAAATCCGACATATCTAATATCGTCTTTATTGCAGCCTGAAACTCTTTTGGTGTTTTAATTGCGGTCATGTCTATAATTATAGTTTTTTTCTTCCCAGAGATAAACATGCAACCTTATTCCTCCATAAAACATTCAAATGTCGTCTCCTCATTATAACAGACATACACCCTTCATTCTACTGATTTTCCCAAAACATAATTACGGCAGGACGCATTCTTAGCAACCTGCCGTAAATTAATCATATTTCTTGACTATATATTATACTCCTCTACGCACTCTTCTCCACATAATACTGTGCCTGTGCATTCCACAGTTCATAATATTTGCCATGCTCATCCGCTACAAGTGCATCATGTGTACCCTGCTGAATAACCTGCCCCTCATGGAACACGGCAATCTCATCACAGAATTTACAAGAAGATAAACGGTGACTGATGTAAATAGCAGTCTTATCCCCTGCAATCTCATTAAACTTACTATATATCTCAGCCTCCGCAATAGGGTCAAGCGCTGCTGTAGGCTCATCCAGAATAATGAATGGCGCATCCTTATGAAGAGCTCTTGCAATGGCGATTTTCTGTGCTTCTCCGCCGGAAACATCAATCCCCTCCTTATCCAGATGTTTATACAGATAGGTATCAAGCCCCTTTGGCATGGCATTCATTCGCTCAGTAAAGCCTGCTTTATCAATACATTCCATTACCCTTTCCCTATCATACTTCACTGTACCTGCAATATTTTCACCAAGAGGTAATGATTGCAGCTCAAAATCCTGAAATACAACAGAAAATATATTTATATAATCATCATAATTATACTTACGGATATCAATTCCATTAAGCAGAATCTCCCCCTCATCCGGGTCATAGAGACGGCATAACAGCTTAATAAAGGTAGTCTTTCCTGAACCATTCATCCCTACAACAGCAAGGCGGCTGCCCACCTTAAATTTCATATTAACATGCCGAAGAGCATAAGTATCTGTTCCTTGATATTTAAAGGACACATCCTTAAATTCCACCTCATACTGACGGTCAGCCCTTTTCTCCGTGGTAAGACTCCCCTGATACATGGTATTTTTTATATCCAGAAATTCATAGCTTGTCTCAAGAAAATCCCCATTAATACGCATGGTACCCATATTCTGCAACAGTCTTGAAATTCCCGAAAAAATATTGTTTATTGCTCCAACATACTGTGTTACCATACCCACTCCAAAGGCTCCTGCCCACGCCTTTAAGCAGACAAACAAATACACTATACCCGTCAGTATCATGGACATGCTCTGTGATAACGCTATCCATAAGCCCATTGGTCCCTTTGCCCATTTTGCAATGGACGATTTAGGTCCAAAGGAATCACCCTTTGACATATATATACTACATACATTTTCCTGCTGATTATACATTCTTATATCAACTGCTCGCTTTCTATCCTCGCTCATAAAACCAAAGAAACTGAAAAAACGATTTCCGAATCTGGCCTCCTCCGCATAGCGGCTCCAGTATTCGCTGCCCTTATTCTCACATATAGGTGATAATATAGCAACCATCAGCATTACCGCTATAATTCCTATTGCAAACAGAGGATTATTAAGCACCTCAAAACCGTTTCCTGTTTCAGGCACCTTTGCCAGATACAGACCAAGCGACAGTGCAAATCCGCCTGCAATCTGAAGTATTGCAGTAATTAGGCCTTCAAAAATAGATAATGTTCTATATATTCCCCAGCCTGACCATTGCTGATTCTGCATAGCTTGAGAATATAGGTCATATGTATGCTGAGAATCAACATTTACAAAATCCATCTGAAACATCTTGTTCATATAGATTCTGTCATCAATTCGTGATGCCGCCGTTCTTTCATAAGTATCATAGCGATTTAAAGCACCTCTTATAAGGGTTAATAAAGCCGCCAAAACCAGCTCAATAATAACTAACTTAACCAATACCTGTGGATTACGCGCTCCTGCCAGTTCATTAATAATTCTGGCAGAAATCCATATGGTAACAAAAGGACTGAGTGCTGTAAACAGAGAGCTTAAGGTCATGGAAATAAACACTCCCGGGCAAAGAGTCCACCATATTTTCCACGCTCTCATATTACGTTTTACTGCCTCACTTAAGGACAATTTTTTAATGTTCTCCATCTGCTTCCCCTCCTTCCTGATAATATCTGCTCTGCACCTCGTAAAGCTTTGCATAACCACCACCGAATGCAAGCAGGCTGTCATGTGTACCCTCCTCACTAATCTGCCCATTCTCCATAAACAGAATTCTGTCACAAAATCTTGTTGAGGCAAGACGATGAGAAATGAATAAGGCGCTTCTGCCGTCAGTCATTTCACTATATTTCATATAAATATCATTCTCCGCAATAGGGTCAAGGGCTGCAGTTGGCTCATCCAGCACTATCAGCGGTGCATCCTTATATAAAGCTCTTGCAAGCATTAATCGCTGTAACTGTCCTCCTGATAATTCCACACCATCCTCATACACCTCTCTGCCAATATTGGTATATATATCCTTAGGCAGAGAGCTTATTTTCTCAGTCAGACCAGCCTGCCGAAGACATTCACGAACCCTGCTAATATCCACGCCGTCCACCCTCTGAGCCACATTTTCAGCCACGCTGCACTCAAGCACTGAGAAATCCTGAAAGACAGCTGCAAAGAGATTATAATATTCTCTACGATTATATTTTCTTATATCCTCTCCATTAAGCAGTACACTCCCCTCTGTAGGGTCAAGAAAACCGCATAACAGCTTAACAAGAGTGGTTTTTCCTGCTCCGTTAAGACCTACAATAGCTAATTTTTCTCCCGGTCTTATGGTCAGATTAATATGGGAAATAGTGTTCTTTTCAGCCTTTGGATAACGGAAGGATACATCCTTTAAGCATATTTCATACTGCCTCTTCACATCCTTGATAAGAGACTCGCCCTCCTCAAACTTAAATGGCTCCGGCCACTCAAGAAATTCACGTACCGCTGACAAATCAATACTCTGTTTGTTAAGCTCATTGAACTTAAGCAAAATCCCCATAATCCACTGGGTAAAACCACTTACTGCCCCGAAATATAGCAGAAATTCCGATGCAGGAAGTCCATTCTCAATAGTTATATGAATAAGATAGGCATATGCAATTCCATTTCTAAGCAATGTAAGCATAAGCTCTGCAACATCAGTCCATATATATACCTGTTCTCTTCTTTTTATAAAATCCTGATATAGCTTAAAGGTGCTGCCCCATACATCCTCAAGCCATTCTCTAAGACCAAATATTCTTATATCCTTCGCAAAGCGGCGCTGCGTAACCACACTACGGACATAATTCATTCTTGTATAATACTCTTTCTCCTCCTTACGATGCTCATATCCCCACTTGTTAAAGTGATTATTAACCCCAAAACGCACCATCGTAGTAACAATAACCACAACCATGAGCATTGGATGCAGCCCTGACAATAATGCCAGATACACCGCAAACCCAATTATATTAATAAGAATCTCCGTCCATGTAGTCCATATTGCCTCTGTTGGCTCCTGATTACTTGAGCAGGCTTGGGTAGCCTTATTTTCCAGACTGATAAAATCCGTATCCAGAATATTAGGATATGAGGTTGCTGCCATCTTATTTCCAATCTGCTTAATAATATCAGTTCTGACTGCAATTCTGCCGAATAATGCATTTGTATTAATGTATGCTTTTAAACCTGCTAAAAGCAACAGCACCCCACTAAATACTCCAATTGTCAGTAATAGCTCAGAAAGCCTTGAACCACTTTCCACCTTCTGCAAAATAGCCGGTGCAATAAGTAATTCCGCCACTGTCATTCCTGCCGTTGCTACAGCCAATGCCATGCACATAAATATTACACTTTTACATACTCTCCATGCATTAGCTATCATAAAGCTGGTATTTTGCCACATATTATATTTAACTTTTTTCTTCTCTTCCATATTTCCACCTCCAAGCATATCCTAACATAAAAATTCGCCCCCTGTTTAATTCGGGGACGAATCGTTAAAATCGGGTGACGAATTGCTTTCATAATCGTTTTTTAACTACTTTATACCTGCGGTATTAATATTTCTGTTGTAAAGGCTCCATCCTCACTGTTACGGCTCAGATATCCGTCCAGACGTTCAATAATATTATCTATACGCACCAGTCCAAAGCCATGACCTTCCCCCTTAGTCGTTCTGAACACCCTTCCAAGCTTTTCTAACTTCTTATCTGCTGTAAAATTAGTGAAGGATATATATAGCTGGGTATTTTTCATATCCATGTATACCCTTATCAGACGTTGCTCCTTTGGCAGCTTAAGACTTGCTTCAATGGCATTATCAAAAAGATTTCCAATAATAACACACAAATCAAGCTCAGACATTTTAAGCTTAACAGGAATATGTGCATCCACAAAAACCTCAATCTCCTTCGACTTGGCAAGAGATATTTTACTGTTTAAAATTGCATCCGCCATGGCATTGCCTGTTTTTACTACAGTATCTACGGTATTCAGGTCCGTATCAAGCTCATCAAGATAGGCTTTAATAGCATTCAAATCTTCACTTGCTGCCAATACCTTCATGGTCTGAATGTGATTACGATAATCATGCCTCCAGCCTCTAATCTGGCGGTACATATTCTCAACCTCCTGATAGTGAGTTTCAATAAGCTCCCTCTGGTATGCTGCAATCCGTTTATCTATATGTTTTGAAAAGATTGACATGGTCACTCTCCTTATGTATGGGCTATAATAGCGCGATTAAGCGGCTCGTAGGCACCTCTTGGCAAAGACAGTACTGTACCATCCGACAGGTGCACATCTGCCTTCGTAACTCTCTGAATGTACTTAAGATTAAGTATCATAGACCTTCCTACACGACAGAAACGATTATCAAGCTCCTTCTCAAACTCTCCTAATGTACGTTTGATGGTATATTCCTTTTTACCGTGTATAGTAACATAATTCTGACGTACATCAAGATAACGAATCTCATAAAAAGGAATTCTAACAAGTTCTCCTGACAATTCCAGATTAAGACACCTTTCATTCTGCCTTCTTTTTTCAAGTGCACGGTCAAGCACAGTGTATAGCTTTTCCTCATCCAGCGGCTTCATAAGGTAATGCAATGCCGCCACCTCATACCCTTCCGCAATATAATCAGAATATCCTGTAATAAATACAATCTGCACCACCTCATTCTCCTGCCGTACACGCTTTGCCAGTGTCACGCCATCCATAACTCCCATCTCTATATCAAGCAAGAGAATATCAAAAGCCTTTTCCTCTGCATATCTGAACATAAATGCCTCTGCCGAAGAAAAACGCTCAACCAGAACATCCACTACCTTTCTATCCGCCCATTTTCTGAGAATTTTCTCCACATGACCTAAATCCACATTACTGTCATCACATATTGCCACACGATAAGCCATACACTCACCACCTTCGCCATAATAGCTTACTCGAAAAACGGCATAGCCAAACTAGGACTATGCCGAAATTCACTGATATAAAACTACACTAATAAAACTTACTGATTATTCTCCTCAGCTGGAGCCTCTCCTGCAGGTGGCTGTGTGCTTCCGCAATTCACACAGAAATTAGCATCTGCTGAAATCTCTGCATTACAGCTTACACAGAACTTCTTACCTGCTGCCGGCTCTACTACAACCGGTTCAGGCTCAGGAAGCTTAGTTCCACAAGAAGCACAGAACTTAACTGTACTCTCGCATTCTGCTCCACAGCTTGGACATAACTTAATATTCTTAACCTTACGGATATCCTCGTTAAGCTGCTCAATCTTAGCAAGGCTTGCCTTAATAGCATTAACCATATCAGCAAACTCATTATTCTCATCATCCTTATGAGCATTATAATACTGCTCACCAATTCTGCTATAGCACTCAGAGATATTCTTCTGCTCTGCACTAATCTGTGACTTAATAGATGCCACCTCTGACATCTCCTTAGCCTTATCAGCCATGCTCTGTCCAGCCTGTGAAAGTGTCTTACCTAAATCATCAAAAAATCCCATATTATTCACCCTACCTTATATAATTTCTAAATATATGTATTGCAGATACAAAACTGTCCTACAATTCGAATTTATTCTATCATACAAGCTATTATAAATCAATATAGGAAAAATTAATTTATCATTAAGATTGGATTAAAATCATTTCTATAAAGTACTCTTTCTTTTTAGCTTCCATGTTTTGTAAAAGACTTATTAAGGGGCATTCATCACTACAGGTGATAAATGAAAGTGAGTAGACGGTGCTCAAAAAAGCAAAGAATTTTTTTGAGCACCTTCTATTCACTTATTCACTTGCTGTTGCAACAACAAGTGCCCCTTAATAAGTCTTTTACAAAATATGGAGGCTAAAAATTCCCACAGCCTACCCCAACCTACTCTCCACAGAGCATAACCCCGCTAACAACTACCTGAATACTTCTATGGTTATTATACTCATTAATCGTAGGATAATATATAACATTCACCCTGCACTTTTCTGCATAAGCCTGCTCCAGCAGGGGCTCTATTTTAAATACTACACCATCAAGCTGCATTCCGTTTTCCTTTTCAAAGACAACACGCATAAACTGCTTATCCTTGCCCATATAGCTAAGCCGCCTTACAATCAGCCCCTTATCAGCAAATACTGGCTTTTCATTTGCCTTTCCAAATGGCTCTAAAAAAGAAAGCTGATCAATCAGCTTAGGCGTAATATACTCGAACGGCATCGGAACATCTATCCATACTCTTAGTGTAAGGTCGTCCTCTGTCATCTCCGAGTGTTCGTTAAGATATCTCCTGAATTCTTCTAATCTGTCAGCCTGTATAGACATACCTGCCGCCATAGGGTGTCCTCCAAACTTATCTAACATATGCTTACACTCAGATATTTTCTCAAACATATTATAGCATTCTGTCGAACGACCTGAACCCTTAAGACATCCTTCTCCATCTGCAAACACTATTACAGGCTTGTTGTAACGCTCTCGTATTCTTCCCGCAATAATTCCAACTATACTTTCATGACAGTCCGCAAGATACAGCACCAATACCATATCATTCTTAATAGCAGTATTCTCCACCTGCTCTATAGCACTATTAACTCCCTTTTGAGTAAGTACCTTACGCTCCTCATTAAGAGCCTTAAGATTACCCGCCAAGGACTCCGCCTCCTGCTTATCATCTGTAAGCAGGAGTTTAATTGCCTCCATAGCTGTATCCAGTCGTCCGCTAGCATTAAGACATGGACCTAACACAAAGCCAATATGATATGCAGATATATTATTTCTGTCCAGCTTATTAATATCAATTAATGCATTAAGCCCCTTATTGGTAGTGTGTCTTATTCTCTTTAGGCCCTGCTTAACAATTATCCTGTTCTCGCCCTGTAAATCAACAATATCTCCTACCGTAGCTA
>JAZQLB010000271.1:0-5097 GCA_045542475.1 Lachnospiraceae bacterium
TTACTCTGCTACTACAAATGTGATAGTTATTAGACTTCGTCGCTCTTTGCCGACTCATCTCTCGTAGCCTAGCCTTGTATGTGATTTCTGTCCGTCGGACCAGAGGTTTGCCTACAGCTTCCTTCAGATTCCACCTCACGGAGGACACCCTTGCTGTTCAGCTATACATTTCCCACTATCTGGGCATGTTCGGGACTTACACCCGTTAGAGCGCGCCCATGGCGCGCAAACAAAGAAAGAGACCCTTTTTCAAGGGTCTCAAAAATCCACCTATATTTATTTCTCAAATAAAAACTCCTCAGGTAATGTAACCTTAAAGTCCTTAGCCAAATCTCTGAAATCTGTTGGAGTAATAGTCTGGAGCTTGTCAGGTCTGATTGAAAGCACCTTAACAAGAATCTCTGCTGACTTCTCAACAGTATGTAAAAGACCGAAAGTAAGGTCAAAGTCCTCACCTGATGCGAAGATTCCGTGATGTGCCCAGATAGCAACATCATACTTCTTCATAAGCTCACTTGTAGCCACCGCGATATCTCTTCCACCCGGCACCATCCAAGGAACCACACCAACACCATCAGGGAATACAACAGGACACTCTGTAGCCATCTCCCAAAGCTCTCTTGTAAATACCTTATCCTCTAATGGAAGCACAAAGGTAAGTGCAATTACGTTAGCAGGATGCGCGTGGTAGATTACTCTGTGCTTACCGCCGCTTGCAAGCTTCTTAACCTCATGGTTCATAAGATGTGATGGCAGCTCACTTGTTGGTCTTCCACCGTTAACAAGTCCCCAAACTATACGGTAATTCTCACCCTTCTCATCGAGCTCCACCATACAGAATGAATCCTCCGGCTTAATCATTACATTTCTGAAATACTTTCCGCTGCCTGTTGCAAGGAAGTACTCACCTGCAAGATTAGGTACGCTTGTACCGATTGGCTTCCAC
Organism: Lachnospiraceae bacterium; assembly: GCA_045542475.1. GTDB lineage: Bacteria > Bacillota > Clostridia > Lachnospirales > Lachnospiraceae > CAG-882. The sequence goes on from JAZQLB010000271.1 coordinate 947, forward strand.
TCGCCTGGATTAAGGCATTCCTTAACTGATTCTACCTCTTCCGGCTTAACACGATATGTAAGGTTACCACCATTTCTCTCATGCCAGCCCTGAAGCCACCCGTCATCAGCCATGCGCATAAAGCCCTGTACAAATTCTGCTTCTAAAAACTTCATTTTTATTCCTCCTACACCCTAAAATATTCATAACTAAACACAAAACAAAACAAATCAACATTTATTTACCAATAGAATACTACTTTTTCCCACAAAAAGAAAGAACAATTTTTGCAAAAAAAACGTCTTTTTTTGCAAAAATGTTCTTTCTTTATAATTCATATTTACAATCTATGCTTTCTTATGCGCCTTGTATGCCCTTTTATTACTATACATTCTGTTATCAGCCTCTTTATACAGATCAATGGCTGTACTTCCAGGCATATCCGAAGCAGCTACATAACCAAAGGAAGCCGTCATTTTAAAGGCATTATTATTCTTATTATCCTTCATTTTCTTATTAACCCTCTTGATTACTTCTTCGTATGGACATTTATTGGTATCATCAATAACAATTAAAAATTCATCTCCACCCATACGACCTACAAATCCATACTCTCCAAAATGCTCCTTAAGAATATCTGCAAAGGACTTAATAAGCATATCTCCTGCATTATGTCCAAGAGAATCATTTGTAAGCTTTAAATCATTTAAATCAATACTTACAACGCCATATTTAGAATCTCCCATTCGGGTAACTGCCTCAAGCTTTTCCTCACAGGCATGTCTGTTACCAACACCTGTAAGCTCATCCGTATATGCAAACTTCTTAAGAACCTTATTCTCTGCCTCCTTTAGGAAGCTGTCAAGGGTATCATATACAATGGATACAAATAATGCCGATACCAGCACCAACGTACCAATGGCTGCAAATGGAATAGCAATGTCGTTCTTAAAATTCATATTGTAGATGGCTATATCCAAAATAACACCTATTGCCACTACAATAATTCCCACCATTCTTATACGATCAGCAGGATTACTTTTTCTAAAACCTTTAGCAACACATATGCATATTACAATTACTGAAATAAGCATATGAATATGAAGATATGTAAGACTCTGCTTAAAATGCCTGATATCAGTAAAATGTAATATAGAAGCTGCTACAAAAAATACAATTTCTATAACCCATAAACCAAGATACATGCATGACCATTTTTTACTTTTTAGTGCCTTTACATCATAATAAAAATATCCCATAATAGGAAGTACAGTTATATATAATGCCGTATTCTCTACCGCCGATAACAGATATGGCGGCGAATCGAATAAAGATATTACCGGAGAATAGCATACTGTCCATACTCCTATTGACATGGCAAACAAACCCGCAAAAAACATTCTTCCAAACTTCTCTGCACGGCTTACCAGCATGCAGGAAATCCACTGCATAATAAATCCGAATACTACAAGAAAGCTTCCTACAATGAACTCAATTACATTGGCATTAAAGGTATTCTTATTAAAGGATGCATTCTGGTACAGTTTAGGAATATTAGTATCTGATACTGCATTATCCTCTGCTACATAAGATATCATCCTTATATCCTTACCGGCACAATCCGGAGTAAGATATACAACATGAAAACCTGAACCGATATACTTTTCATCATTATATCTGTCCACACCATATTCATAAAAAAGTTCATTCCCCACATATATCTCTATAGTCGAATGCTCTACCTCAATAACAAGCTCACAAGTATTATATTCAATATTCGTCGGTAATAATGACACCAGTTCAAGCTTATCATTTTCCCTTAATGTCTCAAACTCCACATTATCCAACGAAGCATTATCAAATATTAATTTGTCATTTATATATACGTCCCAGCCCTCATTAAGCTTAACTATATCCTCGGTCTCCAAAAACGGACCTGACATATAACAAAACATAACTATCAGTATACTGGTAACTATAATCATTGTATAAAAAAGAATATTTATACGTCTTCCTCTCATTAGGACCTCCTGACTAACTATATAAAAAATTATCTTTCAGTCTTATGCTCCATTTTCTCCTCATACATTTTCTTATCTGCTATCTCAAAATAATCCATAATATTACCACCCTTAGACCTTTCAGATAGCACAAGCCCGATACTCAGCTTAAGCTTGATATCTGCTGCATCTGCATTAATTGATGCCTTAACCTGTGCTGCCCTGTTTTCATCCTTACAAGGAAAGAATATTATAAATTCATCTCCACCATATCTGCACACATATCCACCCTGTGGACAATTTTTCTGCAATATGGCAGCAACCTTTTTTAAAACCTCATCACCATAATCATGACCATATGTATCATTAATCTTTTTAAAATCGTCAACATCTATAAATCCTATGGCACAAATCACATTACGCTCATAATATTGCCTGAATGCAGGCGCAAGAGTCTCTGAAAAAGCAATACGGTTATATATTCCGGTAAGCTGGTCCTTATTATAAATATCCCATAATCTTTTATTAATATTCTCAAGCTTCATATGACTGTATAGCTCTTCAAGCTTCTTTACAAGCACACTATGCATATCGTAAAAATATGGATTATTATAAAGGAAATTACCATTCTTAAGTACCGTATACCCCACCGTATACTGCTTGAAATGAACAGGCGTGAACATATACTCTGCTCTGCTGCCATACCTTTCAATATGCTTATACAGTTCTTCCTCCGTTGTAAAACAAAGTCTTCTCCCCTTCTCATTAGCATACACTACACTCATATTTGCATGATTATAGCCCTCAGTTGCAAAGCTTTCCTCCGACTTTGCCTCTCCTAATGCCACATCAGCCACAACAAAGAAGCCCTCACAGCCATGTGCCACAAGAAAACTATTCATACACTCATATATATCATCAAAATTATCACATTTTGACATTTCCCCCTCTAGATCGCTTAATGCTTCATCCTCATAACTCTTCTGAATTCCGTACAAAATCTGATTCTTCATATGTTCTCTGTAATCCACCAGTCCGCTATTAGGACAACCACAGCTCTCACTGAAACGACACTGGCTTGGAACAAAATTATATTTAACAGGGGCATTTCCCTCCCAATGCTCTATAAGAATCTCAAGGCATCTGTAACCGATGTTCTCTCTTCTATGGTCAACAGTAGTTATCTGCGGCTTGAAATATGCTGCCTTATCAAGGTTATCAAAGCCTGTAACCCTGAAATCCTCAGGTATGCTGTAGCCTGCCTTCTTTGCCTCCGCACAGATACCTGCCGCAATATTATCACTGGCACATACAATTGCATCCGGAATAGCCCAGCTTTCCTCATTTATCTGCTTAAAGAGCTTAACTCCGCTATCAAAATCATAATCTCCATACATTATCGGATTATTATTTTTTGATAAACCAAACTTCTGGATACATTCACAAAATGCATCTGCTCTCAGTGAGTTCTCATAATTATCCTCAGGTCCTCCTGCAAAAATGAAGTTTCTGCAATCATGCTCATAATATAAATGCTCCATTATTTCAACAATAGGTTTTCTATTATCAATTCCTGCATAGTAAAAACCATCAATATCATAGCTTATGGTTACAGCAGGAACTCCGCTTTTCTTAATAAGCTCAATAACGTACTTTAAAACCTTCTTGTCTACTATATTATTGCAATCCAGAATAATCCCGTCATATTGTGTCAAATCTGGCAGATTAAATATATTATATTCTCCCTGATTATGCCTGCTATCCCTGCTCCAGTTGCCATAGCAGTTAAACTGATAAAGGCATACCTCTTCCGTGCACTCTCTAGCCTTTTCCATAATCCCATCAACCCAGGCATATACTATTAACTTTTTCCAGCCGTCTGAAATCAATGCAACCTTTTTCATATTCCCTCAACTCTTTTCCATCTACACAAATTAATATACTTATGCTAAGTCTAACACATTTTCTTGTCAATTACTAGTACTTTTGTCTGATTTTTTAGTTTTTTCAACACATTAATCAGATTTCTGTAATAAATAAGTGTCTTCGACACTTCAACTCCCCTGCCCCTCAATCTTGAGGGGATTAGGGGTTTTCTTTTTCCCATTTATACTTCATAATAGTCTTATGAATATATTACAAGAAATCTTTGAAGACAATTATGAAGAAATG
>JAZQLB010000272.1:0-4918 GCA_045542475.1 Lachnospiraceae bacterium
CCCCAAACGGAGGTTACTCATGCTTATCTATTATATAATTATGGCCATTCTTACAACTGCGAACCTTATAGTGTATGTGACACTTCAACATAAGCGTACCAATACCAATATGACTGTTGTATTTTATATTTGCTTTGTATCCAATCTGGGGTATCTGGCACTTGCAACGGCAAGTAATGTGGAAGTGGCTTTGCTTGCTAATAAGGTATGCTATCTGGGCGGATGCTTTCTGATTCCCCATGTTCTTTTTGCAACCTTGCAGCTTTGCAATTATACGATTCCAAAGAAGCTCCGATTTTTCCTCTATTTTATAAATGTATTATTGTATGCGACTGTACTTACTACAGGCTATCTTCCAATTTATTATAAGACTACGAGCTTAGCTTATTCTAATGGCGTTACTTATATTGATAAGGAGTATGGTATTGTATATATAGTTTTTTATATTACACTCTTTTGCTACATATTAAGCGTATTTGGCTTTATTATATACATTCAGATAAAGCGCCGTAATATTCCGTTCAGGCATATGCTTTTATTTTCTGTATCTGCCTGTTCGGGCATTATTGCCTTTTTACTTGGAAAATTTCTTCCGAAGGGCTTTGAGACCATGCCGATTATGTATGTAATCTGTGAATGGATATTCTTAAGCATCAGGGACCGAACCAATATGTATGATATCGAGAGTTCCATTTCCAACTCGCTGACCCAGCAGCAGACCTATGGTTATATAACCCTTGACCTTAACAGAAAATATTTAGGAAGCAATCAGGTTGGGCTCCGGTTCTTTCCAGAACTGCAGAATATAAAGATTGACCATCCTATTCATAATTCGGACATTCCGGTTGTTAGTCAATTAGCCGTTTGGCTTGACGAGCTTACGAATAATGAGCTTACCAAATCCTTCTGCCGTGATGATAAATACTATAATTTTATTTTGAAATCTCTGTACCATAACGAGACTCCTTGCGGCTATTTAATTGAAATCATTGATAACACGGACCATGAAAAGTATGTACAGCTCTTAAACACATATAATGCCCAGCTTACTAAGTCCGTTGATGAAAAGACTGCACATATACGAGCCATGCACGATAAGCTGCTGTTTACAATGGGTAATATGATTGAAAACCGTGATAACAATACCGGTGGTCATATATATCGTACAAGCCATGTGGTTAAGCTGCTTGTGGATGCAATTCAGGAGGGTAATGAATTCAACCTTCCTGCTTCCTTCTATAATGCCGTAGTGAAATTTGCACCATTGCATGACCTTGGTAAAATAGGCATTGATGACCGTATCCTTGGGAAACCGGGAAAACTTACCCCCGAGGAATTTGAGATTATAAAAACTCATGCTGAAAAAGGTGCCCACATAGTAAATGATATTCTGAGTGATGTTGAGGAGCCTCATATAACCTTAATTGCCTGCAATATAGCCCGTTACCACCATGAAAAATGGAACGGTAACGGATATCCTTGTCAGCTTGCCGGAGAGGCTATTCCTTTTGAAGCCCGTATTATGGCTGTGGCGGATGTATATGATGCTTTGGTATCTAAGCGGTGCTACAAGGAAAAACTGAGCTATCAGGAGGCATATAATATTATTAAGGACTCCATGGGAAGTCATTTTGACCCTTGTCTGCTTCCATATTTTGATAAATGCAGAGAACAGCTTGAGCAATACTACGATACTCAGGAGGCTTAAACTGCATAATAATGAATCTTATCGCCCAAGGGCGTTTTGATTAGAGAAGGAGATTTTTATGAAAAGAAAATGTTTACGTCACGTTTTTGCCGGATTGCTGGCAACTGCCTGCATAGCCGTATTAGGGGGCTGTTCCTTTGGCAAAACAAATGAAACCACCAGCATTGCTGATGAAGCAGTTAATTTAACTGATGCAACCAATGTTGCCATCCACGACCCATCCATATTCTATGACCCGGTATCAGGAAATTATTATTCCTACGGCTCCCACATGGCTGCCGGAACCTCCACAGATATGGCATCATGGTCATACATCTGTAACTCTAACGTAGGCACTGCCCCTTCAAATACCCTGTTTGACAAGGATTTTCGTGAAGAATTTGCTGAAGTCTTTGAATGGCTGGATATTACCAAGGATAGTGCAGATTTTGGTATCTGGGCTTTGGATGTTACCTATAGCGAGGCTGCTGCCAAGGCTGGAAATGACCCATATTTCATGTATGTTTCCCTTGTAAACAATACTACCCAGTCAGCGATTGCCCTTGCTACGGCTGATAACCCTGAAGGTCCCTTTTCATATGCCGGAATGATTGTATGTGCTGATTTTAGGGAAAGTGATGTAGAGGCAGGTTATACCAATTTACTTGAGGTTCTGGGTAAAGACAGCGTAGCTGACATGACCGCCGAGGAAAAGAATTTTTATTTTACTGCCGATACGGCTGAGTATAAATCAAAATTTGTAGATTGTATTGATGCTGCTCCGTTCTATGATGGTGAAGGCAATTTCTATATTGTATATGGTTCCTTCTCAAGTGAGGGTGGTTTAAGAATACTTAAGATGGACCCGCTTACAGGACTTCGTTCTTCTGATAATTACGACTATACAGATGATGGCAGACAGGACCCATACTATGGAAAACAGATTGCCAAGAAACGTGGCGAAGGTCCATACATAATCGTTGTGGAAAGCGATATGTCATCAACCGGATATTACTATTTTCTCTTCTGGTCACAGGGTGTTCTTCGTTCTACCGGCGGCTATAATATGAGAATGCTTCGTTCCGAATATCCTGACCACGGATATGTGGATTATATGGGTAATGATGCATTTTCCGATGCTAATGCAACCACTCTTGGGGTACGAATTATGGATAATTTCCAGTTCACCTCCATGAGCTATTCTTCAACTGCTAATGGTGGTAACTCTGCTATTATAAGAGAGGACGGAAAAATCTTCCTCCACTATCACAGCAAGAGTGCCCATTCAATTGCTTATGGTGCAAACGGCTTTATCGTTAAATCTAATCAGATGTTCCTAAATGAGGATGGCTGGTTAGTAACAGCCCCATATAAATATAGTGGTGAAACAATACGAGAGCTTTCTGTTGATGATGTGGTGGGTGATTATGAGTTTATTTATCACAGACTCCAGTATTATACTGACCCGGGTAATTTTAATGATAATTTTGTTTCAAGTGAACTGATTACCTTGAATAAGGATGGTACTGTAAGTGGCGACTATGAGGGAACCTGGAAGCTTAATGACACCTATTTTACTATAACAATCGGTGAAAATGAGTATAAGGGTGTTGCATTACAGCAGTATGATGAGGGCACACCGCGAACCTATACAATTGTGTTTACTGCCAGCGGCAAGGATAACAGAACTGTATGGGGAAGTAAAATATATTATACTGATGATAAGCGAATTGATGTTGATTTTGCTAACATCAACATTGAGGACACCATTTCAAAGAATTTTGAGCTTGTAACCACAGGCCGTTTACACTCAGCAATTACATGGACCTCTGATAATGAGGCTATTGTTATAAAGGATGGTTTTGCCAAGGTTACACCTCAGGACTATGACCGCACAGTTACACTTACTGCTACAGCAGTATTTGGTGAAACCACAAAGACCATGACCTATTCGGTTACTGTTCCTGCGGAGGAATATAAAATACCGGAGACGATCTCTTCATCAAATATTGAATTACCGGCTGCTACTGCAACCGGTGCAACAATTACATGGACCTCATCTGATGAGTCTGTTATCAATACCAAAACAGGAGCTGTTAATGTTCCTAATTCGAGTGTGGTTGTAGCACTTACCGGAACAATTGCAGGCAGCGACCGTGTTATTTCAGTTGATGTAACGGTAATGCCTACTCCTACCAAGGTAGTCTACGAGGAAAACTATGATAATATATCAGCTATTGATGCTGCCGACGAAAGCAGTATATGGTATTCAAAGAATGCTCCTGAATGCCTTACCTTAGAGGCTGATGGAAATGGCGGACAGTATGTACAGTTTGCTCCGGGCAATGCCAATTCGCGAGGTGCACTTTCTGTATTACCATTGTCTGCACAGCTGTATGGAATATATTTCCTCGAATTTGATTTAAGCCTTACAGCAGGTAATAACCAGACCACGGAATTTGCTGTTGTAAATGAGAATATGTTCTATAATGGAGTTATTAATGATGGAATTAATTCAGGCTTCTTATTTAAACTGACGGCAACTAACTCTACATTATGGACCATTAATGATGGTGATTCCTTTGAGATAGCCGCAGGCGAATGGGTTCATGTAACCGCCCTTGCAGATACCTCTGCTGATAAGGTTGTTGTTACCATCACAGACAGTACCGGCAATGAAATCTACAGCGGTGCTGTGGAAATGGACGATACAGGTTCACTTCTCGGCTTCTATATCAGAGGTGGACGATATCAGTCAGTTACCTGCATTGATAACGTAATACTTAAAGCTGATTAAAGTATAAAGGGCTGGTGCCTTCACGATTAATGTCGTAAAGCACCAGCCCTTTTATTCTGACTTTATTTCATATATGTGTCAAAAACTTAATCATCCTACATTATACTCAGCCTTTAAGTTCTGTGCCAGCTCATAAATACTGTTTAAAGTCTCCTTAACCTGTGCCATATCTGAAACAGCTTTTGTCATCATTCCTGTTCCATCATTAGCTGCAGCTGCCACTTCCTCACTATTAGCAGATAATTCTGTTATGCCATCTGCAATAATAACCGATGCAGCAGTAATCTCATCAACCACTCGTTTAAAGCTGCTAATAATGCCAATCAACTGATTAACACCACTATCTATGGCATCGAATTTGCTCTTGGTTTCATTAATAAGACGATTCTGCTCGCCTACATTCTCCACAGTATGGCTGATAATCTCTGTAACCT
>JAZQLB010000273.1:0-7481 GCA_045542475.1 Lachnospiraceae bacterium
AGCGGAATATTAACACCGGATAGCGGCAACTGCCTTATTGACGGAAGGGTTCCTTGGAAGAACCGGATAAGTCATGTTAAGGAGATTGGCGTTGTATTTGGGCAACGTTCACAGCTATGGTGGGATGTTCCGGTCATTGATTCTTTTGAATTATTAAAAGACATCTATTCTATCCCTGATGGAACATATCGTTCTAATTTAGAGGAATTAACCGAGCTGCTTAATCTAGGTGAGCTTCTTCGCTCTCCGGCAAGACAGTTATCCCTTGGACAAAGAATGCGCTGTGAGATTGCGGCATCACTTTTACATAGTCCGAGGATTCTCTTTCTTGATGAGCCCACAATCGGACTTGATGCGGTTTCAAAGCTTGCAGTCCGTGATTTTATTAAGAAACAGAATGAAGCTCATGGAACGACGGTTATCCTTACAACTCATGACATGCAGGATATCGAGGCTCTGACCAATAGAATTATTCTTATTGGAAAGGGTAAGATTCTTATGGATGGAACCGTTGCGGACATTCAAAGAGAAGGACTTACCATTGATGAGACGGTTGCTGAGCTGTATCGCACCTACGAGATATAGGAGGTGCCCATGAATATTAAATCCACGAAAAATAAATTCACGACTATTAAATTTGCAAGAAAATATTTATCATTTTTCAGATTAAGATTCGTCATGGGCTTGCAGTATAGAGCTGCGGCTTTGGCGGGTATTGCGACACAGTTTTTCTGGGGTGCAATGGAGATTATGGTATTTCGGGCATTTTATGAAACGGACATAAGCAGCTTTCCTATGGATTTTCAGGCAATGACCTCTTATGTGTGGCTACAGCAGGCATTTTTGGCATTCTTTTCTGTGTGGATGCTGGAGAATGAAATTTTTGATACCATTATGAATGGTAATATCGCTTATGAGCTGTGCAGACCGATAAGTATATATAATATGTGGTTCTCAAGAAGTATGGCAAACCGAATGTCTAAGGCGGTGCTTAGATGCTTTCCGATTCTGTTTGTTGCCATGCTTTTACCAAAGCCTTATGGAATAAGTGCGCCTGCAAGTATGGGGCATTTTGTGATTTTCCTGATTACGCTGATACTGGGACTGATGGTAATTGTGGCGTTCTGTATGTTGGTGTATGGTTTTACATTCTTTACGGTGTCGCCGAATGGAGTGAGAATACTTTTTACCTCTTCGGTGGAATTCTTATCAGGAGCCATTATTCCGCTACCTTTCTTTCCGGAGGAGGTTCAGAAGGTGCTTGAGCTTTTGCCTTTTGCAGCTATGCAGAATGTGGCACTTCGTGTGTATAGCGGAAGTATGACGGATGCCGAGATGACAAGGGCGGTGGTGTTACAGCTTTTCTGGCTGGTAGTACTTGTGGCAGGCGGAAAGCTGCTATGTACACATGCAGAGAAAAAGGTTACGGTGCAGGGAGGTTAGAATATGATAAAAACAATGAGATTATACAAGCACTATATTTCCATAACCATCCGAAGCATGATGCAGTACAAAACATCATTTTTCGCAACTGTAATAGGTCAGTTTTTAGTTTCCTTTAACGTATTCTTAGGAATGTTTTTTATGTTTGAGAGATTCAGTAACGTCAAAGGATTTACCTATAGCGAGGTAATGCTCTGCTATTCAATCGTACTTCTTGAGTACACCATAGCTGAAATGTACGCCAGAGGCTTCGATACCTTTGCAGGAGTGGTAAGAAGAGGTGAATTTGACAGGATACTGGTAAGACCTCAAAGTGAGATATTACAGATTCTCGGCAGTAAATTCGAGCTTACAAGAATTGGACGACTAATGCAGGCAGTCGTATTGTTCATATACGGAATCACCCAAAGTAATGTGGATTGGACAGCCACAAGAGTACTGACTGTTATTTTTATGATAATAGGCGGAACAGCCCTTTTTACCGGGATATTCCTTATATACGCCGCCATCTGCTTTTTCACCCTTGACGGTCTTGAATTTATGAACATCCTGACCAACGGTGCGGTAGAATACGGCAAATATCCACTAAGCATCTACGGAAAAAGAATGCTTCAAATCACAACCTTCATAGTCCCATACGCACTGGTGCAGTATTACCCTCTTCTGTACATACTGGGAAAATCCCGGAATGTGGCATACATGCTGTTGCCATTGCTGGCATGTCTATTTATTATTCCATGTTATTGCCTGTGGCGTTTTGGAGTCCGGCATTATAAGTCCAGTGGGTCGTAATATGATTATAGGACATAGCTGCAGAAAAATGTAAATTGAGCCAGTGAACAGAAATATAGAATGGGCGGGGTGTTTTGGAAGACTTTTTTTGGCGTTTTTAGCAGAGTTGAAATCCATCACCTACAAAGACTTAGGCGCGAAGGCTTTCCTGAGCGTCTTAGTCATTGTTGGTGATTAGTTCAACGGCAGCGTTGCCAAATTGTCTTCCAAAACACCCCGCCCCATTCTATATTTCGTCCGTTTATCAATTATTTACATTTTAAGATATCTGTGGCATAATCACCTTATAAAGACTTTTTTATCAAAGGAGGACTTAAGAATGCTTGAGAAACTTAAAAAAGACGTATACGAAGCAAACATGGAATTAGTAGAAAAGGGCTTAGTTATCTACACATGGGGTAACGTAAGCGGTATTGACAGAGAGACTGGCTATGTAGTTATTAAGCCAAGCGGTGTTGACTATGATGTAATGAAGCCTGAGGATATGGTAGTAGTTGACCTTGAGGGTAATGTAATTGAAGGAAAGTACAAGCCATCATCTGATACAGCAACACATCTTGTTATGTATAAGAAGTATTCAGAAATCGGTGGCGTGGTACATACACATTCTAAGTGGGCAGTTACATTTGCACAGGCAGGTATGGATATTCCTGCATTTGGTACAACTCATGCGGACTATTTCTACGGCAACATTCCTTGTACAAGAGATTTAACAGCACAGGAGATTTACGAGGCATATGAGCTTAACACAGGTAATGTTATTGCTGAGACAATCGGTGATAATGATGCCCTTGCAGTTCCGGGAATCGTTGTTAAGAATCATGGTCCATTCTCATGGGGCAAGACAGCAAAGGGCGCTGTATACAATGCAGTAGTTATGGAGGCTGTTGCTGAGATGGCTTACAATACAATGACACTTAATCCAAGAGTAGAGCGTGTTCCACAGCACTTACTTGATAAGCACTATTTCAGAAAACATGGTGCTAATGCTTATTATGGTCAGGGGGAGAATGAGGACCATTAATTATTAAGAGGGTGTATTAAATGGCTATATTTTCGGAAGGGACGTTTGTAAGAGAACAGAGGTTAAGGTTGGGGCTTAGTCAGGAAGAGCTGTGTACGGGAATTTGCTCGGTAGCAAATTTGTCACGCTTTGAGAATAATGCCCAGCCTGTAAGGCTGAATGTCTATATAAGGCTTATGCAGCGACTTGGTCAGCCGGTGCAGGCAGTTTCTATGCCTGTGTCGCCGGCTGATATGAGGCGGCATAATATTGAGCGAGAAATTCTATATAGGATGGCAGTTCATGATTATAGCTTTGAAGAGCTTCTTAATGAATATGTTATGTGCTCAAAGGATATGGATAATACTGAAAAACAGTTCCATACTTATGTGACTGCTATTCTGATGTGGGAAAGACAGGAGAGTATGGAGCTGGTATTTGATGAGTTTCTAAAGGCAATAGCATATACATATCCTAAGTTTGATATAGAGGATACCTCAAAGATTCGCATGCTGACACATGACGAGATTACTATAATTAATAATATAGCAATTATATTGCGTAAGAAGGGCGAAAACAGCAAGGCTCTTAAATGGGGATTTTTCTTAAAGGAATATCATGAAAGAATGAATCTTGATTATGAGGAGGTCACAAAAACCTACCCGTTAATATTGCATAATTTAGCTAATTGGCTGGATGATGAGGGCAGATATGAGGACGCTGTTAGGCTGTGTGATTTAGGAATAGAATATTGTAATAAGCATGGAAAGCTGAATCTGTTTGCAGAGTTAATGCATAATAAGGGATATTATCTGGAGCTGCTTGAAAGATATGAAGAGGCTTCAAAATATCTAAAGTATGCACTTGCGATATATGAAGCCCGTAATAATGTCAGAGGTCAGGAGAAGGCTAAAAGGATATTGAGTAGAGTTTCAAAGCATCTAGACTTGCAGTAGATTTTTCGTCATCTGTTCTGTCACCATTATTTGTATTGCTATTATATGTCTGAATAGTAGTTGATGAAGCATAGCCGGAAGGAAATGCGTTTGAAAGTGATAATGTGGCTGTTATTAGAACCGATGTAATTAATATGGTGCGTAAGTATTTTTTCATTTTTATAATCCTTTCTTAAGTGGTAATAATTTTATAATAATACATGTAATTTGATTCTACCTTATAGTTAGACGAAAATTTTAATTTTCGTCTAACTATAAGGTAGAATTGTATAAGTGGGTGTATTATTTATATATGCACAAGATAAGTGCAGGAAGTAATGACAAAAGAATGTTTTTTACCGTGAAAGGAGAATGTTAAAATGAAAAAAATAAGAATATCCGTAGTTATTATACTTATATGACAGATAGCAATGTTGTTTAATTGCAGTAGCGTTAAGGCTGATACATATAATACGAGTGAAATATGGTCTGAAAATAACGTAGATGGTTGGAATCTTGAATGGGTTGCTGGTAGTTTTTTGATAAATTATTATCAGCATCAAATGAAGAGTATGTTATTAATTATGAATATAATGATGCTGGGAAAAGAGAGAGTAAGATTGTAAATGGTGTAGAAACAAAATATGAATATGATAAATATGATAATCTTATCAGTGAAATAACAGGGGAAGAAGAGATTAATTATATTTATGAATATTCAGAAGAGCAAATGAAATATAAGCTAACAGGTTTTTCTTATAAAGACGTATTATACGAATATGTGTATGAAAACGATATAATTACCGGATTTTCATGTAATGGAAATGAAGTTGTAAGATATGTATATACTTATGATATTTGTGAAGATGTATTAGGAAAAAATGATAGTGGTGAATGGATCAGTATGCTTGAAAATAGCGATTTTATAGGGAATGTTAATCCAATAAGATATAATGGCTATTATTATGACAAGGAAACAAAATGGTATTATGTTGGCAGATATTATAGTGCAGAGCTAAATAGATTTATTGATGGTGTAAGTCCAATTCGTGCTATAGAATTAAAAGAGAATTATCCTAGTTATATTGTTGATGCAAAGACATATACAATAGGTGTTAATTTTCAGGGGAATAAAAATTCAAGGGCATATTATGATGAATATGTTGTTGCTAAGGTTATTCAGTTAGAGTCAAATTATTCTACAGATGATCAAGATTGTGTTGCGTGGGTGATAAAAAATAGGATGAATGACAATAATGAGTTTGCGGGTCAGAATACCGCATACGAGGTTGTTACAGCGGCGGATCAGTTTTCAGCATATACATCAGATGGTTTTAACGATTTTCTTGCATATGCATCCATGGATACATGGGTACATGCAATGGAGTTAGAGGAATGTTTGGAAAACGGTAATATGCCATCAAAGCCATATGGCTACAATAATCAGATGTATTTTTCAAGTATAGGTTCGTTTTATAGGTTTGTAAGATATGACAATGATTATTTTTATTATAATAATGGTATGCGTGTAAGCGATGCCTTTGTTCTGGGATGGGGACAATTAGAAACATCTAATTTTATGGTATTTCCTTCGGGGAATTATGTTGGTAAATTCAATGTTTTCTGCAAAAAGGAGTTTGCAGGTTCGTATTAATATAAATAGTATCTTTCGTAGTTTATATTTGGTAAGGAGTTTATACTAAATGCAGAAAAAGTATATTATAGTTTTAATAACATTCTTTTTCACATTTTCCTTAATGGGGTGTGAAAATAAGGCGGATGCTCCGGATGTTTCAAACAATGAATCGGTTGTGTCATATGAGGACATAACAGAGGGCAAAAAAGAAGTAGAAATTGCAACTAAAGATTATATAAGCGAAACCTCTGAACCTGAGACATCTCTTCCAACCTTTGCAGACGAAATGAAAGCATTTTATGATAATGCAGAAGAAGGAAGGCTTATGACATACGAATACAATGAAGAAAAGGATAAATGGTATTGCGTGTTTCAGTATGGGGATATAAGCTTGTGTAATTTGGGAAACAGTCAGGTGGAATTACGTTATAATGGAAATAATATCGTACTTCCATGGAGAATGAACTATATTGGAACCGGTAGCGGCATGTCTGTCGATATGATGGATGTTACAAATGATGGTGAGGATGATTTGATATTAAGGTCATATACCAGAGAATGTCAGGCGATATATGTATTTGATCTTGTTAAATGGGCGGATATATCTCCGGGTTACGGGTTTATGTCATTATATGCTGATAGTGAAGCGGTTATTGAGGAAATGAATAAAACGGCAAGTGCTGATGGATATGGAGAAGCTTATATATTACCGATTGGAAATAGCGATGGTACATTAATGTTAAATCTATATCGTAACGGAGATGATATTATATCCACTGCATTAAATGAAGATGGTAGTATTGTTGTCACATATAAGGAGGTAATACGAGTAGCAGAGATGATAACAAAGTTTTGTTATATATATGATGGCGATAGATATGTGCTTGAAGATTTTGCAGTATCAACCAGAGCCGGCAGGCATAAAGAAGAATTGCTTAGTGTTGAAAAAACAGAATGCAGTATGGAAGGTGAAGTGCGTTTTGATAACCAAAAAAAGCAGCTTGAGTTCATATATGGTAAGGATGATGTAGAAATAAGGTATGTTGCAGGACTTAGTGATTTTTCAGGAGGATGCAGGCTTGAAATAACAAAAGCCGATAATGTATGCCAATGTAACTGGATTTCACGGGAAAGTCTTGCGGACATGTTATTTGAGCTTAAGGATGTAGATGGAGACGGATTAAACGAATTGGTGTATTGCTCTAATCATTATGAGTTTGATGGAGTTGAAGAGAAAATGTATCAACAGGTGCAAATATTTGATTTTGAAAGTATGAGTGAGCTTATAAGCGATACCAAAACTGATGCAGAATTTGAGAGCACAAAATAATAGCCCGAGCATACATGCAATAATAGAAAGAGTTTCGAAAGCGAAGCTCTTTTTATATTGCATTTAGTACCTTAGTGCTGTTATAATAGTCTTATTGAGAAACCAATATGTGTGTCTTAGCATATAAGTTATTGATTTATCTATAATATTTTAAGAAAATGTGAAATATTTATAAAATATGCTTTGACATTATCATCATTAAGTTTTACAATAGAGGTAGAGTGTGAAATTTTTCACGATATTTCTAAAAAATAAAAATACATAGCCGTAAGGCAGAAAAGGAGTGCATTATGAAGTTTTTTATCGACACAGCTAAAGTTGAAGACATTAAGAAGGCAAATG
>JAZQLB010000274.1:0-17140 GCA_045542475.1 Lachnospiraceae bacterium
AGAATTCTCATATATTCTGCCTCACCCTCAGCTATGATAATCTCTGCTTCCATATTAGCCTCTGATAAAATAAGCGAAGCCTCCATATCTGTAGTATTTACTATTACCTGTGCCTCCGCTTCACCCTCTGCGGTAAAGGTAGCCGCCTTATTATCTCTCTCAGAAATCATACGCTCATATACCGCTGCTTTGTTATCTACCGGAAGATCAAGTCTTTTATTCTCCACCGAAATAATCTCAATACCATACTGCATCATAGTATCTCCAATGTTTGCAAGTATTTCCTGCGAAAGTTCCCCGTCTCTTGCAAGAATAACCGCATCCTGTGTCATGGAGCTAATGGTATTCTTAGTTGCATTAAACACAACTGTATCAATTCGGTTCTCAGCGCTTACAATAGAGTTATTAAGCGTCTGTGCAAATTTAATCGGATCTGTTATTCTCCATAAAATATAACTGTCAGTTATCATGGTCTTCTTATCCGATGTAATAACCTCCGACTCTGCTATATCGTAAAGCTGTATTTCCTTTGGAAGAGTATCTGCCGTCTCGATAAATGGCATAATAAAGTATACTCCGGCTTCCGTTTCAACTCTGTCAATCTTTCCGAAACGTTTAATCAGCTTATATTCATTCGCATTTACCACTACAACCGAAGAACTTCCCACTATTATCGCTAAAAAAGCCAAAACAATAAGTACAATTTTAACCTTCTTCATATTACTCCACCACCTTATCCGTATCTATAAATGAATCTAATGGTAATACAGTTTCAACACCATCTGTTCCTACAATAATAACCTTAAGGTCCGGAAGAACCTCCTCCATGGCTTCATAGAACATTCTAAGCTTAGTTACCTCCGGATTCTTTGCATATTCCTCATATATTGCATTAAATCGCTCTACCTGTGCCTCTGCTTCGTTAATACGCTGCTCCTTACTTGCCTCCGCAGCCTTAACTATACCATCCGCTTCCGCATTTGCCTGCGGTATTTTCTCATTAGCATATTTGTTAGCATTATTAATGGCAGTTTCCTTCCCCTGCTTAGCAGTCTCTACTGCCTTAAAGGCTTCCATAACCTCTACAGTTGGTGGCTCCGAATCCTGAATTGTAATATTAACAAGCTCAATACCAAGATCCTGCTCAGCCAGCTTCTGAATAATAGCCGCCTTAATATTTGACTGAATTTCCGACTTTCCTGTTGTAAGCACACTATCAACCTCATAGCTTGCTACAACGGAACGAATACAGCTCTGGGCAATATTTTTTAAAATCTGCTCCGGATCCTCAGAATTATACACAGCCTTTACCGGGTCAATTACCTGATACTCCACGAAAAAATCCACATTAACAAAATTGTAATCCAAGGTAATCATTAAGGATTCATCCTCATTTGACACTCCCGTTGCTGCATCGTAACCAATACCAAAGCCCTTAATTGTGGTATCCACCTTAATTACCTTCTGTACAAAAGGTATTTTAAAATGAAGTCCTGATTCAGTAATTGCCTGTGGTTTTCCAAGTGTAACCAGTACCGCCTGCTCCTGCTCGCTTACCTGATAGGTTGAATTAAATGCAAGAATCAGTACAACTATGATACCTACTATAACACCACTGAATTTTTTTAGAAATTTCCCTGACCTATTAGTCATGCGCCGAAATTCCTCTTCGTCATAAACGAAATCCTTGCCTGTTGTGTTCATATTATCTCCTCCTATATGTAGAACAAACAATAATGCTACCATGCATATATATTAGTGCACATCAATATATGCCAAGGAAACAGCTTTCCTGTTAGTGATACTGAGTATATACAAAAAAGACTTTTGCTACGGCTACGCCTTAACAAAAGTCTTGCTACTCACTTATAATATCCGAGCCCGTTACCGGACTGTTCTGACGGAAATTACAACACCTTACGGTGCTAGCTACTCCCTTTTTGGTATGTATATATGATATATCATGTTCTTTTATTTGTCAAGTATTATTTTGATATTTTTTTAACATATTTCTGACACAGTACTTCTTTAACACAATACTGTGTTTATATCAATGCCATCACCTTTAGCACATATATCCAGCCTGTAAGCGTAATTGAGGACATAAGGGTTGCCATTACAACCACGCTGGAGCTTAGCACCTCATCATTTCCCATATTCTTCGCCATAATATAGCAGGTTACTGTAGTTGGCGAGCCAAGCATAACAAGAATCGCCACCAGCTCACTCCCCCTGAAGCCAAAGGCTATGGCAAATGGAAAGAAAATAAGCGGCAGTAATACCAGCTTAATAAACGTTGCTATTGTGGTCAGCTTGATTTTCTTAATCGCCTTGGCACCCTCAAAGCCTGCACCCACCACCAGTAATGCAATCGGTGTAGCAGTCTGGGCAATGTTGGTTATTGCCTTTAGCGGAATCTGCGGTATATTAATTTCAAGTATCGAAAATGGCAGTCCTAAGAAAATTCCAATTATTATAGGATTTTTCATCACATTAATACAAGCCTTTTTAATATTGGCTGCATTGCTCTGCCCCTTACTCTCTTTACCCAAATCAGCACTAAAGGTAAGAATAATAACCGACAGGATATTATATAACGGAACGGCAGACACTATCATAAGCGGTGCCATTCCCGAATTACCATATATATTATTAATGAATGCAATACCCAGCACCGCCGCACTGCCTCTGGAGCTTGCCTGTGCAAAGGCCCCCACCTGAGTTTTATCCTTGATTAAAAGATAACTAAGACCCCATATAGCAAGAAACATTATGGTAGTTGTTATCATACAGAATAAACAAAAGGTCAGATTAAAGTCTGACCTTATGTCCGCTGTTGCAATATCCTTAAACAGAAGCACCGGAAGTGCCACCTTAAATACATATTTATCCGCAACCTTGGTAAATTCCTTATTAAACAGACCGATTCTCATGAGAAACCAGCCAAGAACCATAATAAGAAATATCGGTACTGTCGCATTCAGGCTGAAAATGAAATCGCTCATTTTTCTACCTCCTGCAAAAGCTTATAATGTCGCCATAAATCTGTCAAATGCCGCCTGACCTGCTTCGTCACGCTTAAATACGCCTGCATCCTCAAGCACCCTTGCAAATACAATACCAATCTCATCCTTGATAATTGTATCTACGTTAGAATCATCAATTACAGCATATTTCTTCTTAAACTCGTCTACCCAGTCAGCATGCTTCTCAATCTTCTCGTTAGAGCGTACATCCTTATTATTTACAAGGTAATCCTTTAAGATTTCAATCTCTTCCTTAAGTCTTGAAGGAAGCACCGCAAGTCCCATAACCTCAATAAGTCCGATGTTCTCCTTCTTAATGTGGTGAAGCTCGTTATGAGGATGGTAAAGACCAAGAGGACATTCCTCTGTAGTAATATTATTACGGAGTGCGAGGTCTAACTCATACATATCCCCACGCTTACGTGCGATAGGTGTAATAGTATTATGAGGCTCACCGTCAGTCTCAGCAAAAATATATGCCTCCTCATCTGTATATGCTCTCCACGCCTTAAGAATATGGTCAGCCAGCTCTATAACCCTGTTCTCATCCTTGCCATCAAGTCTGATTACAGATAAAGGCCATTTAACAATACCTGCCTTAACATCCTCAAAGCCCTTAATAACAAATTCTCTCTCCACAGGAGCCTTTGCCATGGCAAACTCATAGTTACCGCCCTGAAAATGGTCATGTGATAGAATTGAACCGCCTACTATTGGAAGGTCCGCATTAGAGCCAAGGAAGTAGTGTGGGAATAATTTTACAAAGTCAAATAACTTAATAAAGGTATTCTTCTCCACCTTCATAGGCACATGTTGTCCGTTAAATACGATACAATGCTCGTTATAATACACATATGGCGAATACTGCATTCCCCACTGTGAATCATTAATGGTTATAGGGATAATTCTGTGATTCTCTCTTGCAGGATGATTGGTACGTCCTGCATAGCCCTCATTCTCACGGCATAGAAGGCACTTAGGATATCCGCTCTGCTTAGCAAGCTTAGCTGCCGCAATCGCCTTAGGGTCCTTCTCAGGCTTAGATAAATTAATGGTAATATCAATATCACCATACTCTGTCTTAGTAACCCACTTCATATCCTTGCAGACACGATAACGTCTGATATAATCCGAATCCTGACTAAGCTTATAATAATAGTTGGTTGCCTCCACAGGAGATACCGCATACTTCTCATTAAAGGTCTTAATAACCTGACTTGGTCTTGGCATAAGACAGTTCATAAGTCTTGTATCAAACAAGTCCTTATATACAATACTGTCCTCTATAATGCCCTGCTCTACTGCAAAGTCAAGAAGCTCTGAAAGCACAGGCTCTAACGAAACATCCAAATACTCCTCCTGTGGCTCCTCATAATCCTCTAATTTTAAAACATCAAGAATAAGGTTAGTTGTATATATCTTCTCTTCCTCGTTAATAAGTCCTGTCTCAAGACCGTATGTAACGAGCTTTTTAATAGCCTCGTATACCATTTTACCTTCTCCATTTCTGATTATTGTTTTCTATTACTTTTTAATAAGCTTAATTAACCCCGCAGGAATTATTTTTTTAAGAATCTTCTTAACCGGATTAACGTAAAAGTACTTCTTCTGAACCGCTAAATCATAGTCTAAATCACGCTCCACCTTATCACGGAAACGAATAGGGAAATGATATGCACCTGCGTGCATCTCCTCACCCGGACCCTTGGTGTGAGTGGCATCCTCGCGGTTCATTCCGATATTATTAATCAGATTAACTGATGGAACCACACATAAGCCATCATTCTCTGCAAGGCACATCATAAGCTGATAATCCCAAGTATCTAACTTGCCCTCATATATAAGGTCAAGCTCCTGCGTTACATAGTCAGCCTTATCCTTCTTAAATACCTTATGCATAAGACCGGCTTCTTTATTCTTAGGCCAGTTCTTTAAGGTCACATCATACTTCTGCCATGTACTTCTCCATGTACCCCAGCCCCAGATATAATTATCTGCGGTGAAAAGATAATCATGAGGTGTCTCATAATTCTCAAGCTTCTTATGAGCTCCAACCATCATTACCTTAGGGTCATTTCTGTAATGCTCTAACATCTCCTGACAGAATCTGAAGAAGGAAATATCAAGGAGAACATCATCCTCAATAATAATAGCTTCCTCTTCATGCTCAAATACCCAGCTTATACCCGAAGAAACTCTATTTTTACAGCCCATATTCTCCTCAGCGTAATTCTTATGAACCTCGCAGTCCCAATCCACATGGGTATCAAGGAATTCTCTTACCGCATCAACCTTCTCCTTATCTCCCTCTTTCCAAGGTCTTGCTGCATCGCATACAAGATAAAGTCTAGGAGGCTTAATCTGTCTGATTCTCTCAAATACTATTTCTGTAGTATCAAGTCTGTTATATACAAAGAAGGCAATCGCCGTCTTCATTACGAAATCGCTCATTATATATCCTCTCTTACAGCACAACAGGTCCGCCGCCAATATCAGCTACATAAAAATCAGCTGCATATCCAATTGTGTCCTTATATTCCTTACCCACATTTTCAATAAATGCATCAATAGCATCTGTCTTAACAATACTTACTGTACATCCGCCAAAGCCTGCGCCTGTCATTCTCGAACCAATTACGCCCGGCTGCTTAAGAGCTGCTGCCACAAGGGTATCAAGCTCCTTACCCGTAACCTCATAATCCTCTCTGAGAGAATCATCAGAAGCTATCATAAGCTTACCAAAACCTTCAATATCCCCAGCCTTAAGCGCTTCAACAGCCTTAATGGTTCTCTGGTTCTCAGATACGGCATGTCTGGCTCTCTTAAGTCTTGTATAACTCTTAATGGCTGATTTATATCTTTCAAAGGCAATCTCATCAAGGTCGCCAAGTGTCTTAATATCAATAACCTTCTGAAGCTCTGCAAGTGCAGTCTCACATTCCTCACGTCTCTCGTTATACTTAGAATCACCAAGCCCCCTCTTCTTATTACTGCATGCAATTACAATCTTAGCATTCTCAAGCTTAACCGGCGCATACTCATAAGCAAGAGTAGCTGTATCAAGGAATATGGCATGTCCCTCCTTACCCATGGCAATGGCAAACTGATCCATAATTCCGCAATTAACCTTGTTAAACTTATTCTCTGCAAACTGGCTGATTAAGGAAATCTGAATGAAATCCACATCAAATCCAAACATATCCTTAAGCACAAGGCTGGTTACAACCTCAACCGAAGCTGATGAAGAAAGTCCTGAGCCGTTAGGAATATTACCAAAATAATACATATCAAAGCCAGATGTAACCTTAAAGCCCTTCTCACCAAATGCCCACATTACACCCTTTGGATAATTGGTCCAGTCAGCCTCCTTCTCCCATACGAGATTATCAATGCTGCTCTCTAACACTCCTAAATCCTTAAAGTTGGCTGAATAGAAGCGAAGCTTGTTATCCTCTCTCTTTCTGGCAGCTACATATGTACCCATTGTGAGTGCACATGGAAAAACATGTCCGCCATTATAATCTGTATGCTCACCAATAAGATTAACTCTGCCCGGTGCAAAATAAGCTCTAATCTCGCCTTCTCCACCGAAAATCTCCGAAAACTCTTTAATAATCTGTTCTTTCATAATCCTTCTCTCTCCTTATGAAATATTTGCCAAAGCCCACGGTATGAGGGGCTTGATTACTTTAAGTATAGTATATTGATTTTATTTTATCAATGTTTTTTTTGTTACGGGAAATAGTGGAATTATTTCGAAAAAATGACGGTCAAAGCTGTAATTATTTGGTGGCTGTTGTACAGGGATAAGGATTTCTAAGTATTCCCATTCAGGCTGTGGCAGACGGTCGCCATCGCTACAAAATCGGCATCCTGCCTCGTTGCAGCTAATCGGACATCCATGTCCGATTATGGCTGGGTTTTCGCATTGGGAATACTAAGAAATCCTAATCCCCTCCCAAATGCCACCAAATAATTACAGCTCTGACCTGGGTATTGATAAGCTTTACTTATATAAAAACGGACTCTAAAACCTAATTTATTGATTAGGTATTTAGAATCCATTTTTTACTTATTTTTTATTTACAGCATTCCGGCTAATTTTCTGGAAATGGTATTTCCCCAAAAGATTCCCTTATCTGTGAGAATATACTTACCTTGCTCATTCTTATATATCATGTGGTTTTCTAAAAGCTCCTGTCTAAAGACTTCGTACGCTGCCTTGTCCTGATACAGGCTTTCGTTTTCAGGCAGATGTATTGTCTGGATAGCTCCCTTAAATCGGGTAATTTCCTTATACTCCGGTGCAAATAGCATTCCCTGCTTATCATTAATGTTCTCCACGCTCTGCTCATACTCTGCAATGGCTATAGGATTCATCATGGCAAGATTATTAACCGAACCGCCAGCTCCTGCTCCAAGAGGAAGAGTATCTGCTCCCTGATGACGGTTCATAATGTATTTGTAGCCATCTCCCTTTACCATCTTGGTGAGCTCAAGGAAATGATAGCCATTAGCCTTCATTTTCTCTGCTATGGCGTTGAACATCTTTACATCATTTTCCTCACCCTGTGCCTTATCGATGGTTGCTTCCTTCATGTTTATAAGTGAGTACATTGAAAAGCCGTCAAGGTCTAACTCAATTATTTTATCAAGGTCTGCATTAAGACTTTCCATGGTCTGCTCAGGATAATTATAGATTAAATCCATGCTGACAATCACGCCCGGATATGACTTTAACTGCTTAAGACGTTTATAGGCAGCCTCCCCGCTTCCGATACGTCCCATTTTGCTTCTGCCCTCATTATCAAAGGTCTGGACACCCACAGAGAAACGATTTACTCCACAGGCAATAAGTGCATCCATTTTTTCTTCAGTAAGCTCGGTAACTGTGGTCTCAATAGTAAATTCCGCATTATCCGTAAAGTTAAAGTTTGCCTTAAGTGCC
Organism: Lachnospiraceae bacterium; assembly: GCA_045542475.1. Taxonomy (GTDB): domain Bacteria; phylum Bacillota; class Clostridia; order Lachnospirales; family Lachnospiraceae; genus CAG-882. The sequence goes on from JAZQLB010000274.1 coordinate 7,975, forward strand.
TTTAAAATACTGCAAAGAGCCTCTGTTTCAAGGGTCGTAGGAGTACCGCCGCCAAAATATACTGCATCAAAGGTGGTGGTCTTAATGTATGGAAGCGGTGCATAGCTCTCGATTTCCTTCACCACCAGCCCGGCATAATTATCTGTCGGCTTTTGAAGGCTTCTTCGCATATTACAAAAGCTGCATATCTTATTACAGAAGGGAACATGTATGTAGATTGTTGCGTTCCTTTCATCCTTTGAATTTTCTATGCTTAATACTTCCCCTGCCTTCCCCATTCCCAGTAGATGCTTATTGCTGTCAGCCATGGCACTGTGGTGGGATTTCATTCTTTCCTTAAACATCTGCTTCAATCCTCTCACGGAACATTTCGGCTGCTACTACGATATCTGCTGCTGATGGGTGATTTGCTGAGATTTTATAGCGCTTTTCCTTTTCAGGAGTTGGTCTGTGTGGATTTCCCTCAGGCATTTTTGCGAATATTTCAACCATCTTAGGGTCAATAGCCCCCTGACAGATGTACTTTCCAATAATGTGGTTATCCTCCTTAACAAGTGCTTCACCTGCAAGAATTGAGTTATAGCCATGCTCTGAATCAGGCCAGAATGCAAGTGTTGCAAATACGCCTACCTTCTTACCCTTAATTGTTTTAAGATACTCCGCTGCCTCAGTATTAGGACCGCCCTTATCTACCCAATAGCCTGCAAGAACAATGTCGTATTCATGAAGGTCTGTTGCTTCATTCATTGGAAGAATGGTCTTATCTACATCACCAAGACCATTATAGATTCCCTCCGCCAATCTCTTTGTGTTACCTGTTTTACTTGAATATGTTACTAATATTTTCATTTTTAAGCTCCTGTTCATTTTAATATTTATTTACCAAAGGAATCATATACGGACAGCTATTCTGCTCCGACCACTTAATAGCTGCACGAATGCCGTACACCTGCATAAGTCTTTCCTCTGTTATTCCCTTATTTACAGGTCCCTCATAGCAGATGCCGCCCTTACTCATAATTATGAGATTGTCGCTAAACTGCATTGCCTGATTGATATCGTGAAGCACCATTACAATAGTCATTCCGTATTCGCGATTAAGCTTACGCACAAGGCTTAACACCTCTATCTGATAGAAAATATCCAGATATGTGGTAGGCTCATCAAGAAAAAGTATCTCCGACTTCTGTGCAAGTGCCATGGCAATCCACGCACGCTGGCGTTCTCCGCCCGATAACTCTCCCACTCTCTTATGTGCCATATGCTCAAGATTAGTTACCTTAAGTGCCCATGCAACGATTTCCTCCTCTTCCTCGTCATAGGAAGAGAGCATGGTCTGATAAGGCATTCTCCCAAATCTCACCAGTCTTTCCACCGAAATATCTGATGGTGCTGTATTCTGCTGATGAACCATTGCTATTTTTCTTGCAATTTCCTTAACCTTCATATTTCTGATATTTTTATTATCAACAAGAATATCTCCATGACTTGGCTTTAGCTGGTTAATCAAAAGATTAAGCAATGTAGATTTACCGGAGCCATTAGGTCCGAGAATGGTTGTAATTTTCCCCTTCTCTACTCTGCCGCTAAGATTTTTAATAAATTGTGTATCCCCATATGAAAATTCAATACCCTTAATCTCCATAACCTTTACTGTCCTTTCTAAGTAAATATAAGAAAAATGGTCCGCCGCACACAGTCATAATAACACCCACCGGAATCTCATAAGGTGCTATTACCGTTCGTCCGATGGTATCCGCCAGCAGCAGAACAATAGAGCCCATCAATGCCGCAAACGGCATAAGATATTTATGCTCCGAACCCATTATCATTCTTGACATATGCGGCACAACCAGACCGATAAAGCCAATCACACCGACATACGCAGTTGAAATACCTGCCAAGAATACCGCAATTGCAGATATTACAATTCTAAGCACATTTGGATTGTAGCCAAGGCTCTTGGTATTTTTATCGCCTAATGCCAGCAAATCACAGCACCTGTATGAGAGAAATGCAAGAATTAAGCCTATGCAGCTATATATGCTTATTGAAGTCACCTTATCCCAGCCCTTTTTACCAAGCTCACCATTAAGCCATGTAAGCACACTGGACAGACTTTCACTGTTTAATATGGATATCATGCTCGAAACACCACCAAGCATGGAATTAACCGCCACTCCCGCAAGCACGATTCTTACTGCCGACAAGCCCTGCTTCCACGCAAGACTATATATAAGAAGGCATGCCAGTATACCACCGATAAATCCAAATAACGGAACACTTGCCGCTGCCCCCGGAAAATATAACATAACTATCATTACCACAACGCTGGCTCCCGAAGAAATACCGGTGATTCCCGGGTCCGCCATAGGATTACGCATAACGCCCTGTAGGAGCACACCTGATACCGCGAGGTTTGCTCCCACAACAACTGCCATTAATATTCTAGGTATTCGGATATCCCTGATAATACCTGCCGTTCCTCCCACATCCGTTGTGAATGCATTAAATATATCACTATATGATACCGATACGCTTCCTACCCTGATTGAAAACAGAACAGCTGCAAATAATATCAGTATCATAAGGAGAAACACTCTTGCCTTTTTCATCTGGTCTTAGTTCTCCCCATATAAAATATCAACAAGCATTTCCATTGCATCAACCGCAAGAAGGTTAGCACTCATTCCAAAGTAACCTGTTGGAAGTGTAATAAGCTTATCATTCTTTACAGCATCAAAATTCTGCCATGCGGCATTTCCCTCAATCTCCTGCTTAAATGCCTCTAGCGACTCCTCCGGATTAGCATGTGACATAAATAAGATGTACTCAGGATTCATAGCTGCTAAGTATTCCATATCAACAGGCGAAAATGCACTTGGTGCATCAGTAATAATGTTCTCGCCGCCAACTCTCTTTAAAAGGTCTCCTACATAAGCACCCTCAGAAACTGTCATAAATGAGGTTCCTGCACCAAATATAATTAATACGCTTGGTGACTCCTTATCTGCCACTGCCTCTGCTATTGCTGATTCTCTTGCTTCAAAGCCTGCAATAATTTCCGAAGCCTTAGCCTCTACACCAAAACGTGCACCCAGGCTGGCAATAGTTTCCTTTACGCCCTCATAGCTTGATAAATCCACGAAACAAACTTCTGCCCCCAAAAGCTCAAACTGCTCTGAAAGATCAGCAGATAAGGTATTAACAGATACAATTACTGTTGGCTCTAATGAAGCAATTACCTCAATGTCAGGCGACATTGGATTACCGATTCTTGTTGCATCTGCAACACTCTCCGGTAAATCATAGCTGCTGGTCGGAACTCCCACCATTGGCACGCCTAAAGCATCAAGTATCTCAACTACCGCTACTGATGAAGCAACTACTCTGTCAGTAAATACCGCCTCTTCCTGTGTTGCTTCTGTTGTCACTTCATTTGTTGTTTCCTGTGTTACTGTCTCTGCTGCAACAGTCCCCTCAGTTGTAGTCTCTCCGGCATTAACATTTGCTTTGCTGTTACAGCCTGTTGCCATCATCATGGCAAGTGTACACATTACAAGAATTGCACATAATTTCTTTCTCATTTCTCCTCCTACGCTTCCGAAATTTTACTCCGAAAGCCCTTATTGATAAATTTTATTCAATTAGTTAGTTGAAACTAACCAAGAAAGATATTATCATTACTTTCGGTGCAAATGTTTTAAAATTTTTGTACGTTTTTTAATTATTTTTGGATTTAAGGAGAAAAAAAATGGCAGAACCTATCTTTAATCACAGCGAAATATATCATTATCTCTATAACGGAAATACCATGCAGGCAATAAAAAGCTTTACTGAAAAAACAAAACCGGAGGAATTTACCCCTTTCCTGCGCAGCTCATATCTATCCTCGCTCAATTTTGGCATATATAACTATGTCCTGTTAAAAGAGAATATTTCATTACATGAATGCTGCATGGAAAACGAACGCAAAATTCTTACCACCACTAACGAATCCTTTATAGATACCGGAATTAACATTATATACTCATACGGAAATGATACCAATTATATAGCAGAAAAATATTCAAATCAGCATATCAAGGCTGCCATTTCCTATATTCACAACCATCTTAGCGAGCTGCTTTCACTGGATATGGTAAGTAATGCCATATGTATAAACAGCTCATACTTTTCGGAGCTATTCAAAAAAGAGGTTGGTGAAAACTTCTGTGACTATGTGAATATGCAAAGAATCAAAACCGCCAAGAGGCTGCTTAACCATACCACTTTATCCATCCAGGAAATATCCGAGCGTTGCGGCTATAAAAGCATTGGTTACTTTTCAACCTGCTTTAGGAAAATAACACAAAAAAGCCCTTCTGCATATAGAAGGGCGTAAAATGCTAGGTATCGGACAGCATACTGCAAATAATGCTGCATCCATCATTACCTAATGCTCGATATTATATTTTTCCTCAAATAGCTTAACGGTCCTCCGCAGACCTGCATCAAGTATGCCCATCCCCTTATCATATATCGCTTCAGGTATATGCTTATAATAAGCCTGTGCAATACCACCTGCAATGCAGGCGATTGTATCGCTGTCCCCACCAATGGATATTGCCTTTCTGATAGTATCCTCATAAGAATCTGCCTCTAAAAAGGCTTCTATTGCCGGCGGCACAGAATATGACGTTCTGCTGTCAAATACATATCCAGTCCTTATCTCATCCAAGGTCTTAAAGCTGTAGTGATATTTCTTTTCTATGTACCTTTTAATCTCTGACTTATCCATCTGTTTTCTCGCCATGAATACAGCAATCGCTACTGCCTGTGCTCCTGCTTTTGCTTCACGATGGTTGTGAGTGTAGTAGCAGCTGGCATTTACCTCATCTATAATATCCTTAATAGAATCAAAGGCATAGCCTATTGCCGTAACTCTCATAGCTGCACCATTACCATAGCTTCTCTGAACCCGCATTTCATCTGACCTTGCCCATTCTGAAAACATCTGCCCGAAGCCCGCATTGGGATATCTATGGTAGTACTGCTTATACCACATTGCATAAGCTGCCCTGTCAGAGGTTCCTGCCCCGCTACTCATAAGCTTATCTGCAACTGCTACAGACAATACTGTGTCATCCGTAAATCGGCTTCCCTGTGGAAACAATTCAAATTCCTCATTTTTCACATTATGCCATTCATAGGTCGAACCTATAATATCACCTAATATTGCCCCTATCATATATATCCCCCTGTCACCATAAAAATAATATATTTCTATCTTTAATTATACATCTAAATTTCCGTAACGCAATAAAAGAGGCAGTCGCTCTAACAATTTTTTAGTAGTCATAGCAACTGCCTCTTATATACTAATCTCTCTCTTTTGTAAGCTGTATCTCCGGCATAAGCTCCTCACTCATAACATTAAGTGCCCGCTCAATAGTCTGAAGCTCCTCCTGCGAGAAGTGTTCCTCCATACGCTTCATTACCGTGCCGATATATGCATAGCTTATATTGTAGTAATTCAAATATTTATCCGTTACCTCTAAATGGAATTCTCTTTTATCATTCTCTGAACGCACCTTGCGCAGATAACCCTTTTTAATAAGATTATTAATCTTATAGGCTGCGTTAGGAGATGAGATATTCGCCACTTTTGCAAACTCGTTGACTGTAGGATTATCTATTGAAAAAATAATCTCCATACAGAACGACTCCACAGTAGTAAGAGAAGCCTCTCTCTCCTGCACGCGCTCAAAGAATTTAGTATAAAAATGTAGTTTAAACTTCGTATATACTTTGTTAAAAGAATCCTGAAGCATGTCCATTACCTCATTTCTGTACTGTGCAATAGCGGGTATATTACTATCCGCCTCTCTATCCATCACAAAGTATTCCACTTTTACGCCTCTACTGCAAATGTAAGCTCAGCTGACACTGCTACCTTTCCATCAACCTTGGCAACTGCCTTACCAATACCTACAGGGCCTTTTCTTGTTATTATCTCACAACTAAGCTCTAATACATCACCTGGAATCACCTGACGCTTAAAACGAGCCTGCTTAACTCCGCCGAATAAAACAATTTTGCCCTTGTTCTCTTCCTCAGAAAGAATGGCTACTGCACCTGTCTGTGCAAGCGCCTCAAGAATAAGTACGCCCGGCATAACATGCTTCTGTGGGAAGTGCCCCATAAACTGCATCTCATTAGCTGATACACACTTGATTCCTGTTGCCTTCTCTCCCGGAACGCACTCAATAATTCTGTCTACCAGTAAAAAAGGATATCTGTGTGGGAGTATCTCCTGTATCTGATTTGAATTAAGTTCCATATCTTTTTCCTCTATTCTGTGCAAACCTTAAGTTACTTATGCAAATTTCTTGAAAATTACGCTGGCATTGTGACCACCAAAGCCTAATGAGTTAGACATTGCGTAGTTAACTGTAACATTTCTTCCCTCGTTTGGAACGATATCAAGGTCACAGTTCTCATCAGGTACCTGATAGTTAATTGTTGCAGGTACGAAATCCTTATTAACGCTTAATACAGAAATAATACCCTCAACAGCACCACTGGCACCAAGAAGATGTCCTGTCATAGACTTTGTTGAACTTACCATAAGCTTATATGCTTCATCACCAAACGCAGCCTTAATAGCCTTTGTCTCACCCTTATCATTAAGTGGTGTTGATGTTCCATGAGCATTGATATAATTAATTGCACCTGGCTCAAGGTTTGCATCAGCTAAAGCAAGCTGCATACAAGCTGCTGCACCGCTGCCATCCTCAAGTGGAGCTGTAATGTGATGCGCATCACAGTTAGCACCGTAACCTACTACCTCACAGTAAATCTTTGCACCACGAGCCTTAGCATGCTCATACTCCTCTAATACAAGGATACCTGCACCCTCACCCATTACAAAGCCGCTTCTCTCAGCATCAAATGGAATAGAAGCTCTCTTAGGGTCTGTTGCCTGACATAAAGCCTTAAGTGATGTAAAACCACCAATACCAAATGGATTAATACTTGCCTCTGCACCGCCGCAAAGCATAACATCGCCATATCCATCTCTGATATGTCTGAAACCATCACCAATTGCATTTGTACCACCGGCACATGCAGTTACTACACATGAGCTCATGCCCTTAAAGCCATAAGCAATAGCAATCTGTCCTGCTGCCATGTTTGAAATGCCCATTGGAATGAAGTAAGGCGACACTCTGTCAAAGCCCTTCTCATGTCCCTTAATACACTCGTCCTGAATTGTTCCAAGACCACCGATACCGCTTGATACGATAACACCGCATCTTGTTAAATCTGTTTCCTCAAGATTAAGACCCGAATCCTCAACTGCCTCCTTAGCCGCAACCATGGCAAACTGAGTAAATTTATCCATCTTTCTAACTTCTCTCTTATCGATAAACTGCTCAGGCTCAAAATTCTTAACCTCTCCGGCTAAAGTAACCTTTCTGTCAGTTGTGTCATAATGTGTAATTGGAGCAATACCGCATACACCCTCTGTAACTGACTTCCACATATCTGCTACATTATTACCGATTGGTGTTACTGCACCTAAACCTGTTACTACTACTCTTCTCATATTACCATACCTCCGTCAACGCAAATAACCTGTCCTGTTATATAGTTGCTTTCTTCACTTGTAAGGAATGCTACTGCATTTGCAATATCCTCAGCCTTACCCATTGCCTTAAATGGAATTGCTCCTAACATAGCTTCCTTTGCCTTGTCACTAAGAACACTTGTCATATCAGTCTCAATCATTCCCGGAGCAATAGCATTTACATTAATCTTTCTGCCTGCAAGCTCTCTTGCAAGAGACTTAGTCATACCAATTACACCAGCCTTACTTGCTGAGTAATTAACCTGACCTGCATTACCCATAACACCAACAACACTGCTGATGTTTACAATCTTACCTGACTTCTGCTTAAGCATAATCTTAGAAGCCTCTCTCATCATGTAGAAGCATCCCTTAAGATTAACATTAATTACATCATCAAAATCCTTATCTGTCATTCTTACAATAAGACCATCTCTTGTGATACCCGCATTATTAACAAGAACATCCAGACGTCCCTCTGTACGCTTTAAGGTCTCCTCTACTAATCTTGCACACTCCGCTGAATCGCTTACGTCTGCCTTAATAGCATAAGCCTCTACGCCATGCTCATGACACATATTAATTGTTTCCTTTGCTGCTTCCTCACCGAAATTGTAGTTAAACACTATATCCATACCTGCCTTTGCAAGTCTGACACAGATAGCTCTTCCAATTCCTCTGCTTCCGCCTGTTACAAGCGCTGCCTTTCTCTTTTCCATATAGACCTCCGTAAAAGCTTTATTTCTCGAGAACCTTCTTTAAATCCTCTGCTGTATCAATTGTTACTACATTAACATCCTTACCTAAAGCCTTAGCTGTCTTCTTTACAAATCCGCTAAGTGTGCTTCCCGGACCGATTTCCACAAAATTATCTGCGCCTGCCTCAATGAGCTTCACAACAGATTCCTCGAAATGAACGCCATTCTTGACCTGCAGTTCAAGCATATCCTTAAGATTGTCCTCTTTATTGTAGTAATCACCTGTTACATTAAGTAATACAGGAATCTCAGGATTGTTAAACGCAACATCCTCTAACATAGCTCTAAGCTTATTAGCTGCCGGCTCCATGTACTTGGTATGGAAAGGACCGCTTACATTAAGACGAACACATCTCTTTGCGCCCTTCTCCTTAAGAATTGCCTCTGCTGCTGCAACTGCTGCCTCATCACCACAGATTACATACTGTCCAGGACAGTTATAATTCACTAAGGTTACATAGCCCTTATCCTGACAAGCCGCACATGCCTCCTCAACAACATCTGAAGTAAGACCTAAGATTGCGCTCATGCTACACTCAAGCCCCTTTGCAGCCTCAGCCATAGCGCCGCCTCTGAAGGCTGTAATCTTAACATAATCCTCTGCCCCAATAACGCCTGCCGCATGTAATGCACCATACTCACCAAGGCTTAATCCACATGCCGCATCCGGTGTAATTCCGTTCTTCTTTAAAACATTAGTAACACCGGCTGCAAATGCTGCCATACATGGCTGTGTATTCTGAGTAAGCGAAAGCTCCGCCAACTCTCCCTCATGCATAAGTGACTTGAAATTGAA
>JAZQLB010000275.1:0-5076 GCA_045542475.1 Lachnospiraceae bacterium
AATTGAAATTATTTTCAAAATAAATTTTTATGGAGGGCTGAATATGAGCAACACAGCACAGGTATCAGCAGGTAAGAGAATTGCAAGCTTACTTGATGATAACAGTTTTGTTGAAATCGGCGGTCTTGTAACTGCAAGAAGCACAGATTTTAACATGAGCGAGAACGCTGCACCTGCAGATGGAGTAATCACAGGATATGGCGTTATCGATGGAAATCTTGTGTATGTATATAGCCAGGACGCTACAGTATTAGGCGGTTCAGTAGGCGAGATGCATGCTAAGAAAATTGCAAATCTTTATGATTTAGCACTTAAGATGGGAGCGCCAGTAATCGGACTTATCGATTGCGCAGGCTTAAGATTACAGGAAGCAACAGATGCGCTTAATGGTTTTGGACAGATTTACATGAAGCAGGTAGAGGCTTCAGGTGTAATCCCACAGATTACAGCTATTTTCGGAACCTGCGGTGGTGGTATGGCAGTAGTTCCAACACTTACAGACTTTACATTTATGGAAGAGAAGTCAGCTAAGCTTTTCGTTAATAGTCCTAATGCCCTTGATGGCAACTATGCAGCAAAGCTTGACACCGCATCAGCTAAGTTCCAGAGTGAAGAGGCTGGCATTGTTGATGTTACAGGAGATGAGTCTTCAATCCTTACACAGATTAGAGAATTAGTTTCACTTCTTCCTGCTAACAATGAAGAGAATGCTTATGATGAGTGTACAGATGACCTTAACAGAGTAAGCGATACAATCGCTAATGCAGCTGGTGATACATCAATCGCATTAACAGATATCGCTGATAATAATGTATTCTTTGAGGTTAAGGGTTCTTACGCTAAGGATATGGTAACAGGCTTCATTAAGTTAAATGGTTTAACTGTTGGTGCAGTAGCTAACAGAACTGTAGTTTACGATGATGAGATGAAGGAAGCAGCTAAGTTTGATGCTGTATTATCTCCAGAAGGCTGTGAGAAGGCAGCAGAGTTCATTAACTTCTGTGATGCTTTCAATATTCCAGTTCTTTCTCTTACTAATGTTAAGGGATATAAGGCAACAGTTTGTGCTGAGAAGAACATGGCTAAGGCTGCAGCTAAGCTTACATATGCGTTTGCTAATGCAACAGTTCCTAAGGTTAATGTTATCGTGGGCGAAGCTTACGGCAGTGCATACGTTGCAATGAATTCTAAGGCAATCGGCGCAGATATGACATATGCTTGGCCAACAGCTTCAGTTGGTATGATGGATGCAAATCTTGCAGCTAAGGTTATGTATGCTGATAAGCCGGAGGTTGTTTCTGAGAAGGCAGCTGAGTATGCAGCACTCCAGACAAGTGCAGTATCAGCAGCTAAGAGAGGCTATGTTGATGCAATCATCGAGCCAGCTGAGACAAGAAAGTATGTTATCGGTGCATTCGAGATGTTATTTACAAAGAAAGATAATCGTCCTGACAAGAAGCATGGTACGGTTTAATACGAGGTGATAGCATATGGTATGTATGAGCACAATAGCAGATGCAGGTATTAATACATTAATATGTCTCGTAGTAGTATTTTCGGTTCTTACACTTTTCGTAGGGGTAATCGGTTTATTCAAGTACGTTCCTAAGCTTGAAGCAGCCCTTGCCAAGAAGAAGGAGTCTAAGACAGAGATTGCTGAGACAGCAGTAGCTAATACCGTTTCACAGATTGAAGCCAAGGAAGAGGCAGTTGAAGAAGAGTTAGTTGATGACTTAGAGCTTGTTGCTGTTATTACAGCTGCAATCGCTGCTTCAATGGGAACTTCAACAGATGGATTTGTTGTTAGATCTATCAAGAGAAATAAAAATAGTAGATGGGCTTAATGCCTGATTTTTTAGGAGGATTAACATGAAGAGTTATACAATTACAGTTAACGGAAACGTATATGATGTAACAGTTGAAGAGGGTACATCTACAGGTGCTCCAGTAGCAGCAGCTCCAAAGGCAGCACCAAAGGCAGCTCCAGCAGCACCAAAGGCAGCTCCAGCTCCAGCAGCAGCTCCAGCCGGTGCAGCAGGCGCAGTTAAGGTAAACGCTCCAATGCCAGGTAAGATTGTAGCAGTTAAGGCTTCAGCAGGCCAGGCAGTTAAGAAGGGCGATGTTTTAGTAGTTCTTGAGGCTATGAAGATGGAGAACGATATCGTAGCTCCACAGGACGGTACAGTAGCAAGCATTAATGTAGGTAACGGTGATGCAGTAGAAGCAGGTGCTGTATTAGCTACATTAAACTAATATTTACCTCAATAAAACTTAGGAGGTTTAAAAATGGATATGTTTTTAGACACATTGGTAAACCTGCTTAACCAGACCGGATTCATGACTCTTGATTACAAGAACTTCATCATGGTCGGTGTTGCATTGGTTTTCCTTTATTTGGCAATTGCCAAGGATTATGAGCCATTACTTCTGGTTCCTATTTCATTTGGTATGCTTTTAGTAAATCTCTTCCCTGATATTATGATGACTGTCGAGGAAGCAGAGGCTACAGGTAGTATGGCAGCAGGTTTACTTCATTACTTCTACTTACTTGATGAGTGGAGTATTTTGCCATCAATTATTTTCATGGGCGTAGGTGCCATGACAGACTTCGGTCCACTTATTGCTAACCCTAAGAGCTTCTTGCTTGGAGCAGCTGCACAGTGTGGTATTTTCGCAGCTTACTTCTTTGCTATTCTTTTAGGCTTTAATGGTCAGGCAGCAGCAGCCATCTCTATTATCGGTGGTGCTGACGGTCCTACATCAATATTCCTTGCTGGTAAGCTTGGACAGACAGACCTTATGGGTCCTATCGCAGTTGCGGCGTACTCATATATGTCACTTGTTCCAATTATCCAGCCACCTATTATGAGACTTCTTACAACAGAAGCAGAGCGTAAGATTAAGATGGAACAGCTCCGTCCTGTATCAAAGCTTGAGAAGATTCTCTTCCCAATCGTTGTTACTGTAGTAGTTGTACTTATCCTTCCTTCAACAGCTCCACTTGTAGGATTCCTTATGTTAGGTAACTTATTCAGAGAGTCTGGTGTTGTTAAGCAGCTTACAGAGACAGCTTCTAACGCACTTATGTACATAGTAGTTATCCTTCTTGGTACATCAGTAGGTGCTACAACAAGTGCTGAGGCATTCTTAAATGCTAACACAATCAAGATCGTAGTATTAGGTCTTGTAGCATTCGCAGTTGGTACAGCTGCCGGTGTAATATTTGGTAAGATTATGTGTAAGGTAACTAAGGGTAAGGTTAACCCACTTATCGGTTCAGCAGGTGTATCTGCGGTTCCTATGGCTGCCAGAGTATCTCAGAAGGTTGGTTCTGAATATGATCCAACTAACTTCTTACTCATGCACGCAATGGGACCAAATGTTGCCGGAGTTATCGGTACAGCCGTAGTTGCCGGTACATTTATGGCGATATTCGGTGTATAAGTTCAACCAGAACAGATTAAATGGAAAAAGTTGTGCTCGCACAAGCTTTTGACAATTAATTTGCTCTGAGGGAGCGCCGGGCGATGAGCAAAGGCAGTTGCACAGCAACGAAAAGCACGAAGTGCGGCTTTGCGAATGGCGCGAGTTGAACATATAATTTGTTATATTTGAAAATATTCAGGAGGATATTAAAATGGCAGAAAAGAAACCAGTTAAGATAGTTGAAACTGTCTTACGTGATGCTCATCAGTCACTTATCGCTACCAGAATGACAACAGAGCAGATGCTTCCTATCATCGACAAGATGGACAAGGTTGGCTATCATTCAGTTGAGTGTTGGGGCGGTGCTACATTCGATGCATCACTTAGATTCTTAAAAGAGGATCCATGGGAGAGACTTAGAAAGTTAAAGGATGGATTCAAGAATACAAAGTTACAGATGTTATTCAGAGGACAGAATATCTTAGGATACCGTCCATATGCTGATGACGTTGTAGATTATTTCGTAGACAAGTCAGTTGCTAATGGTATTGATATCATTCGTATTTTTGACTGTTTAAATGACCTTCGTAACCTTCAGACAGCTGTTAGCGCTGCTGTTAGAAATAAGGTTGACGCACAGGTTGCTCTTTCTTATACATTAGGTGATGCTTATACACTTGATTATTGGAAGGATATGGCTAAGAGAATTGAGGATATGGGTGCTACATCTATTTGTGTTAAGGATATGGCAGGTCTTTTAGTTCCTTATAAGGCAGCTGAGCTTATCGAGGCTCTTAAGGCAGGTTCTAACCTTCCTATCGACCTTCATACACATTACACATCAGGTGTTGCTTCAATGACACAGATGAAGGCTGTTGAAGCTGGATGTGACATCATTGATACAGCTATGTCACCAATGGCTCTTGGTACATCTCAGCCTGCTACAGAGGTTATGGTAGAGACATTCAGAGGTACACCTTATGATACAGGTCTTAACCTTGACTTACTTGCTGAAATTGCTGATTACTTCAGACCTTTACAGGAGGAGTGGTTAAAGTCAGGCCTTCTTAATCCAAAGGTTATGGGCGTGAACATTAAGACACTTCAGTATCAGGTTCCAGGTGGTATGTTATCTAACCTCGTTTCACAGCTTAAGGAAATGGGCGCTGAGGACAAGTACTATGAGGTTCTTGAGGAAGTTCCAAGAGTTCGTAAGGACTATGGTGAGCCACCTCTTGTTACACCTTCAAGCCAGATCGTTGGTACACAGGCTGTTCTTAACGTAGTATCAGGCGAGAGATATAAGATGGCTACTAAGGAGTCTAAGGCTCTTCTTTCAGGTCAGTACGGCCAGACAGTTAAGCCTTTCAATCCAGAGGTTCAGAAGAAGGTTATTGGTGATGCTAAGGTTATCACTCACAGACCAGCTGATGATATCGCTCCAGAGCTTGATAAGCTTAGAAGTGAGATTACTCAGTACTCACAGCAGGACGAGGACGTTCTTACATACGCATTATTCCCACAGGTTGCTATGGACTTCTTTAAGTACAGAGAAGCTCAGCAGACTAAGGTTGATGCTACAGTTGCTAAGGATGGGGCTTATCCGGTATAATAGTTCAATATTTATGAATTTTGGATGCGGCGGGCTCT
>JAZQLB010000276.1:0-2858 GCA_045542475.1 Lachnospiraceae bacterium
ATTTCCTTTGAAATGTCTGTATATTTCACCCTTCTGTACAACTCTTGCCATACTTATATGCGCCTCCTTCAGATTAATTTTAACGCAAGCTAATTATAATTCATTTTTTTCCTCTTAACAATGGATTAGTTCTTATTTTACAAAATATTAATAAAAAAAATAGGAACAAGCGGATGATAAACATCCGCCTGCTCAAAATTAGGGAACTATATATTAGATAGTGGGTATAATCTGGAGTCCCGATTGACTCTGTATAATTAAACATATGATTATTCATATTACCCTCTCACCACCTACTTTTCCACCCACCAAAAGTGGGTATTTATTTTATCATTTCAAAAACACCTTGCTGGTTTTCATGAATACACTAATATAAAATACTTTGGAGTTTATATAGTGTATCAAAAAAAGAATTCTTTATCCGTCAATGAAATCTATGCCTTAAATAAAATAAGCTATCGCGGAAAAGGTTCCTGTACTGCAATTCTTGATACCGGAATCTATCCTCATTCTGATTTAAAGCACCAGCTTCGATACTTCAAGGATTTTGTTGGAAATAAGACCACTCCCTATGACGACAATTCCCATGGAACCCATGTTGCCGGCATACTTGCAGGAAATGGTTTTTCTTCTAATGGAGGAATTTGTGGAGTTGCTCCCGAATCAGACATTATAGCCCTGAAAATTCTTGACAAAAACGGAAGCGGTGACAAATCCGCTCTGCTTGCAGCCTGTCATTGGCTGCTTGATAATCATAAAAAATATAATATCAACATTGTAAACATATCAGTGGGCTCTGAAACTGAAGATTGTAATGAAGAAAAAAACGAAATAACCAGTGCCCTTGAAGCCTTGTGGAACGAAAATATCTCCCTTGTTGTTTCCGCCGGAAATAATGGTCCCGGTCCCGGCACAATCACCTTTCCCGGAACCTGCAAAAATGTAATAACAGTTGGAAGCGACAGCCGGATAATCACTGGCAGAAAAAGCTCTGCATACTCAGGAGAGGGACCTACAAAATGTAATATTAACAAGCCCGACCTTATAGCTCCAGGCACAAATATAATCAGCTGCCATAACAAATATAATGGCTACACAGTCAAAAGCGGTACCTCCATGTCCACCCCAATAGCGTCCGGAGCAATTGCTCTTTTTCTGGAAAAATATCCAAACGCATCCAACTCCACCATTAAAAAAGCTTTAACAGACAGTGCCACCAATCTTGGACTCCCTCTAAGCAAACAAGGAG
This sequence comes from Lachnospiraceae bacterium, assembly GCA_045542475.1. Lineage (GTDB taxonomy): Bacteria > Bacillota > Clostridia > Lachnospirales > Lachnospiraceae > CAG-882. The sequence continues at coordinate 1,250 of JAZQLB010000276.1, forward strand.
CCGGACTATTGAATATAATAAAATTACTCAATTAAAAAAATCGCATATAAGCATTTCAATCCGAAATTACTTATATGCGACTTATACATATTTAATTAGTAGCTAATTGACTCTGCAAAAGCATCGAAGCCTGATTTGTCATTTTTAAGAGTAACATACTCTGCGTAAATCAAGGTTGAACCATTGCAATGCACAATAGCATTACCCATATACTGTCCCTTAGGGTCATCAATATTAATTACAGTATATTCAATACCATTATAAGTTGCCTCACTTGTTGTACACTGCTCACCATATACAGCTTTTACATTCTGTACATAAGCCTCAATAAGCATGTCTTCATCATATGTATTAGTATCCTCTACATATATTGCAAATGAAGTATCATCAGAAGCATAAACAACAGTTCCGCCCGAATTGGTATTAAACTCAAAGCCTTCCGGAATTGTAAGTGACACATGCTTAACATGTAATACTTCACCATCCACATAATACGCCTCTGTTTCAACCGGCTTAACTGCTTCTGTTGTTACAGACTCAGTTGCAGACTCAGTTGTAGTCTCCGGCTGTGTAATCTCAACATCACTTCCTGTACCCGGCTTATCATCCTCGTCATCCTTATCAGGTATTGTCTCCTGCTTCTCTTCGATATACTTATCAAGCTCATCCTCCATAATCTCGAAAGTTACAAGACCTGTGTCCATAATAAGCTGATTATATTCAACAGGATCAAAAGCATCATCAAGCTCACGCTCTGCCTCTGCTCTTAAATCTCTCATCAGAATATGACCTACTGTATATGGAAGAAGTAATCCCGGGTCTGCAACAACTGCCTCGAATATTTCATCAGAAACACTCTCATCAATACCAAAATCAGCACAATATGCTGCACAATCTTCACGAGTCCAGCCCTCATAATTTACACCAAGGTCCACTCTTGACTGAAGAACATATCCATATAAATCATTTAATACAACGAATTCTACCAGCTCATCACTATAGCCTGTAAATCCATAAGCAATATCAGCCGCATACTCAGCATAGCCTTCTGTAAATCCAATAAAGCTTAAAAGCTTACACACATCAGGAATATCCTTATTGCCGTACACACTTGTAAACTGATACAAATGTCCCGGAAAGCCCTCATGTGCAAGTGTGCTGTAAAGCTGTACATAATCGTCACCAAAAGCAGAACCATTAACCTTAATTGAATTATAATCCAGCTGGTCAAGTCTTGCTGTAAGATAATATGCTAATGTACCTTCAATTTCAGTTGCCTCACTCTGGAACTGAACAACAAAATCTGTAGTATAAGGCTCTGGGAACTCCTGTTCAACTGCCTCTGCCAAAAATTCGAGAATCTCCTGTGGCTCTGTCATTCCAAAATCAAGCTCATAATACTGGTCAAATAAGGTAGCATCCATTAAATATAGGCTCTGGATTGTTGTCATAAGACTTGTCATTTCATCATCAAGAAGCTCTATTACCTCTTCCGGTGTCATATCTGTTGAAGTCTGATCCTTAACGATAGCTGCATATAATTCCTTACCATCCTGATAATGACAAAGACCATTTTCATTAGTACAGCTGCCCTTTAACTCAGTAAGAA
>JAZQLB010000277.1:0-4914 GCA_045542475.1 Lachnospiraceae bacterium
TGCTTTGGCAAGAATTCTTTAAGCTTGGGTAAAATGCCATATGCATTTTCCCATTCATTATTGTTCATAACCTTCTTTATTTTGCTATATAATTCTACCGCCTCACCGCTATCAGTAACAATACCCATTCTATGATACTCATAAGTCAAATGAAGCTTATTGAAAATCAATTTAATTATGGCAGACTGAGTTCTGGCACGGTTATTTTCAAGTCTTCTCCTTGTATCCTCTGAACAGATGCCCTCACTAAGCTCATCCGCAGTTATACCAAGCATCTTACGCCGTTTTCTTACAACATCCCCTATCCTGTATATCTCGTATTCTTTATACATGTAACAACAGTCTCTTGTATATAATGATACATCATATTTATTATGAATATAGCTTAACGTCTCCATCCACTCATTATTTGTTTCAAGCATTGCCTTCAGGTCATCATTCTTATTATTCCGCCACACTATTTCCAACAATTTTTTTCTTATTTCAAGCAGCTCATAGAAATAATATAGAACAGCCCCATCCCTTAACAACTCAACAGCTTTATTACAATACTCCAACATAATTTCTAATAATTCGTTCTTTTCTTTTTCAGTTACATTACCCTGTTGGATATATTTTTCCAAAGCTCTACACATATACACTACTATCTTTGGATATATCATAGCTTTTGCCAACTCACTATATGGATACTTTTCTATATATCTTATAAAATCCAGATACACTGCTAAAACACTATCTGAATTATCAAAATAATCCGCTTTTAATGTCTGTATATTTTTGTATTCAAATGCCAGATTCAGTTCTTCAACAGAAAGTAATAAATGTGATAATTCTTTTTTGTCAATGTTAGGTATTGTAAGCTTTGTTGCCTGAATATATATATCATCAATCTGTACTTGATTACTTTTTATGTCATCTATGTCTGTAAATGTTTTTGTTAAATGAATCATGTACTGTGCTTTCATAACAAGATAAAACTGTCTTCTTATTTTATCCCTTTTATATTTCCTAAAGTATTCATCAAGAACCTTCTTTGCCTTATCAAGCTTATCGTCTTCTATCGCACTGATTATTTCCCATCTTGCTTCCCATTCTGCAAAATCATCATAGAAGAGGAACTCACCTTCCCCTTCCGTAATAATTCCAAGGCGATTCATAAGACGCTTTTGCATTGAAATACTGGTAATCCGTTCGCCCCTCTCTATCTTGCCATACCAATTCTTATCCCCAAGTCCTTCCGACAGCATCTGCTGACTTATATTTTTACTACTCCGTTGATTTGAAATATAAGCTCCAAAATCTTTATCTCCATTTTCCAATGCACTCATCCGTCTGTTTATCCTCTCTGCTAACTACAACATCATCTGCCCGTTAATGTCCAGCTTAAATTCAACACCCAGCTTATCCGCAGCCTTACTGCATAGCAGCATACGTGACAGAAATATCTCAAAATACTCCATAACCTTACACACAGAGGTATCGACTGCAAGTCTGAGTATAAGCTGCTTTTTCTCCTTCATAAAAATCAGTTCTGACTCCTTAACAGCAAAATTAACCCTGTCATGTATATCCGTAGAAATATCCGCACTGCTTCTTACTCTTGTGTAACGCACATCGGACTTATCAGCAATAATAAGTGCTGCTGCCACCGGATTAACAGGATATGCCGTAGACTCGTCATGATTACCAATTGCTGTAATAACTGTAGCTATCTCCTCCGGGTCAGCCCCCATATTATCAAGAATTCTAAATGCCATAACCGCACCGCTCTGTGCGTGGTCGATACGATTAATTACATTACCGATATCATGTAAATATCCGGCAATCTTTGCCATCTCGATAGTATCCTCATCATAACCAAGCTCAGTAAGCAGCTTAGCGGCAGCCTCTGCTACCTTAGTCACATGGGCAAAGCTGTGCTCTGTAAACCCGAGAGAGGTAAGGGTCTCATCAGCCTTTCTTATATATGTTTTTACTACCTCACTTCTTTTTACATCCTCATAACTAACCTTTAACATGTGTAACCTCCATTTTCTTTAACTCACCATAATATACTGTAACCATCATTGTAACCAAAATCACTCTTCTGACTGAGTTCCTGACTCATCCTCAGATGTCACTTCCTCTTCCACAAACCATTTTGTCCACAACTCATCTAATGTGCCATCTTTCTTAAGCATCATAAGTGCTTCATTAAGCAGATTTAATAACCTGTTATTACCTGTTTTGGTAACAATCGCATACTCTGTTCCATTCTCATCTGTCAGGTATACATTGGAAAAATCATATACCTTGTCCACTATCTCTGTCTTTTCATTAGCTGAAATAATACAGTCATACAGGCTTGTATCAAGCTCTGCATACAAATCCTTCTGCTCCATCATAACAAACTTAACATCAAGTAATGTCAAATTCCCAATAGCATTAGCCAAATCAATACAATATCCCTCCACAGAGCCATCCTCAAGCTGGGTAACAAACTTACTGTTATCAGGGTATATTCCCACATATAATGCTCCCTCTGCAATAGTGGTATTATCATTTACCTGTATTGCTGCTGTTTCCATTGTTGTAGTCTCGGCTGTGGGCGCTGCTGTCTCCTCTTTATCACATGCGCATAGCATTATTGCTGTTATTAATATAACACTTAGTATTCCTGTTTTTTTCACAATATTCCTCATTTCTAAATAATGTAATCCGACATCACACTGTTGCTGATGTCTATACCAATATCCGTAAGTCTGATAGTATCATTGTCCATATAAATAAGCCCGTTTTTTAACTGCTTGGCTGCCACCTGTCCATATATCTCATCAAAGTCTTTGCCAAAGCAATTATAAAACTCCGTTTTGCTTACGCCCTTCATCATTCGAAGTCCAAGAAACATAAACTCTTCCATTCTATCATTAAGTGAAAGCGTTGTCTCTTCTATTCTGTTCTTTATTGGATTAGCAAGATATGCCTCCATGTCCATAGTATTAGTATAGCGCACCTCATCCATCAATGAAGCCGCCGACAAACCAAAGCCTGCATACTCCTTTCTGTTCCAGTAGGAACAGTTATGCCGGCACTCAAAGCCAGACTTGGCATAATTGGATATCTCATACCTGTTATAGCCTGCCTCTGACAGAAGTTCTTTTGTTAAAGCATACATCCGTCTGTCCTCTTCCTCACTAGGAAGAATTCTTCCTTTCGTCCTCTCCACCAGCTCGTATAGCTTAGTGCCTTCCTCAACTATCAGACTGTAGGCTGAGATATGTTCCGGCTTAAGAGCAATTATGTGCTTCACATTTTTTTCATAGCCCTTAACTGTCTGATTAGGAATGGCTGACATCAAATCAATATTAATATTATCAAAGCCTGCCAGTCTTGCCGCTATATAAGAATCCTCAAACTGCTCGTAGGTATGTATCCTTCCAAGGTTCTTAAGCTCCTTGTTATCCGGCGACTGTAAGCCAATACTTAAGCGGTTGATTCCTGCCCATTTGTATATCTCAAGCTTGCTTTTGGTCAAGGTTCCCGGATTACATTCCATGGAAATCTCACAATTATCGGCAACCTTGAATTCCTTTTTTACTGTATTAAGCACCTCTGCGATAAGATGCGATGCAATGGACGAAGGTGTTCCGCCTCCAAAAAATATGGTAGGCACCACCGTATCAGGATGCTTAGCATATTCCTCTGCCGCACAAGCCTTAATCTCATCACATAAAGCCTTAATATACCTCTCCTTGGTCACGTCATCCGCAGGAAAGGATATAAAATCGCAATATATACATTTTGATACGCAAAAGGGGATATGAACATATATCCCCAGCTCTCTGCATTTACTATTCATAGCAACCTCTATATCATTACGCCAAAGAGGGTCAAAAAAAGGTGCGCAGCACCTGTCCTGGTCATATATAGAAATATGCAAACTCGTTTGAATATTTCTATATATGATTAGGACAATGCACCGCAGGTGCTTTTGCCCCCTACTAACGCTCTCGCATCATAGCTCTTATGCTAATTTCTCAAGCATATCATTAATTCTTGCACGCATCTTGTCCTCGCCCATAATCTGTAGGATTGTCCAAAGGTCAGGTGAATTAGGAGCTCCTGTTAATGTGATACGAAGAATCTCTGCAACGTCTGATACGCTTCCCTTGTAGTTCTCAGGGTTAGCCTTATATGCCTTCATGTCAGAAGCAAAACCGCAATCATCAGCGATTGCCTTCACATTAGTAAACCAGCCATTGTTATCGGCACTATGGTCGTATGAAGCAAGGTACTTATTTAAAATCTCCTTAACCTGCTCCTTATCATACTTAAACTCATAGCTTGGCTTAAAGGTCTCATCAAAGAAGAATGAGAACATTGGCATAATCTGTGCTGCATACTCGAAATCCTTACGTCTTCTCTTCTGGCCAACACCCATGAATAACTCAAGTGCCTTCTTAAAGTACTCAGGATTCTTAAAGTATACATCCACCATATCAGCATTGTATTCCTTATTCCATGTGTATAAGAAATCATATATCTTATCAGTATCCATCTTAGCAAATTCATTACGACAGATATTATGAAGCTTGTCCATATCAAATAACGCACCTGACTGAGCCATCTTTCTAACATCAAACTTAAACTCAGTAATCGGTGACTCAGGATGCTTATCATACCACTCCTCAAAATTAGAGTTAAGAAGTGTCATTAAGTATACCTTAACACAGTGTGGATGATATCCGTCCTGACGATAGAAATCAAGTGAAAGCTCAGGGTCCTTTCTCTTAGAAAGCTTTCTCTTACTTTCACCCTCCATCTTCATAAGATGTGCTGTATGTGCATAATTAGGAAGCTTAAAGCCTAATACCTTAAATAACTCAATATGTGTTGGAACACTTGAAAGCCACTCCTCACCTCTGATAACGAGAG
>JAZQLB010000278.1:0-9536 GCA_045542475.1 Lachnospiraceae bacterium
CAATATGTGTTAATCTGTTAAGAGAGCCGTGGCAGAATGTTGTGAGTATAGCTCCACGACTTGAGCGAATAGAGACTAATTCGCAGTTTGCTCAGATTATTTCACCAAGTGAGACTATTGCGATTATTACAATTAACATGAAAATTGGAGATGTTGAAGGTCTGATGAATGTAGTTCTTCCATTCTCATGTCTGGAATCTGTAATGGATAAGCTGAATACGAAGTATTGGTTCTCAACCATGCAGGATAAAGATGATAATTCGTATGAAGAGGCAATTGAATCACTTATTGTTAAAGCGCAGATACCTATTAAGGCTGTTCTTGGAAACAGTACAATATCAGTTAATGATTTTGTTAATCTGCATATCGGCGACATTATTAAGCTGGATAGAGGAATTGAAGATGAGCTTGATGTGTTTGTTGGTAATATTAGAAAATTTGCTGCAATGCCGGGTTCGGCAAATGATAACTTTGCAGTTAGAATAACACAAATTTTGAAGGAAGAGGAGTGAAAACAATGGATGGAATGTTATCACAGGATGAAATAAATGCACTACTGGCAGGAACGGGAGATTCTTCGGAAGAGAGCAGTAGTGTTAATGAAAATCTTACTGATGAACAGAAGGATGCCATTGGTGAGATTTCCAATATAAGCATGGGTTCGGCAGCCACAACTCTTAGCATGCTTCTTAATCAGACTGTTACGATTACTACACCTAATGTATCGTATACCAGTTGGGATGGTTTAGCTGATTCATATGACAGACCATGTGTATTCCTTCAGATTAATTATGTTGAAGGTCTTGATGGAAATAACGTACTTGTTCTTAAGGAAGATGATGTTAAGATAATAACTGATCTTATGATGGGTGGCGCAGGAGTAGCAAGCGATGAACCAATCAGCGAGTTGCATTTAAGTGCTATCGGAGAAGCTATGAATCAGATGATGGGTTCAGCTTCAACATCAATGTCATCAATGCTTTCTAAGAAGATTGATATTAGTCCGCCAATTGCAGAACTGGTAGACTTGAATGAAAGTATGGATTCGGGTAAGCTGCCTGCATTTTTAAAGGAGAACTTTGTCAAGGTTTCATTTAAAATGTTGATTGGTGATTTGGTAGATAGTGAAATCATGCAGTTATATCCATTTGATTTTGCAAGATCATTGTATGAGGTGTTTGGTGTTACTAACTCAACTGAAGAAGAACCAGCACCAGCGCCAGCACCTACACCAGCTCCGGCACCTACACCAGCACCGGCGCCGGCACCTGCACCTGCACCACAGATGCCAGATATGAGTCAGGCTTATGCGCAGCAGCCAATGATGAATCCATATGCTCAGCCAATGGGATACATGATGCCGCCAATGATGCCACAACAGGTTATGGGTGGATATATGCCGGATCAGATTAATGTACAGCCGGCGGCATTCCAGCCATTTACAGGCGAAGGGCTTCCTGCTAATCAGAAGGAAAATATTAATCTTATCATGGATGTACCTCTCGAGGTTACAGTTGAGCTTGGAAGAACCAGCAAGTCAATCAAGGAGATTCTTGAATTTGCACCGGGTACGATTGTTGAGCTTAATAAGATTGCAGGTGAGCCAATAGATGTTTTAGTTAATGGAAAGTATGTAGCCAAGGGCGAGGTTGTAGTAATTGAAGAGAGCTTTGGTGTCAAAATTACTGAAATAATAAAATAAATTAAAAAAAATGAAAAAAAGTGTATGAAAATTCACAGATATATAGTATAATAGTATTAGTTAATTAAAACGTATATACATTTTCATTTTTAAGAGGAGATATAATATGGCAAAAAATATTTTAGTATGCGATGATGCAGCGTTTATGAGAATGATGATTAAGGATATCCTTACTAAGAATGGATATGCAGTAGTTGGTGAAGCAGAGAACGGCGCTAAGGCTGTTGAGAAGTATTTAGAGCTTAAGCCGGATTTAGTTCTTATGGATATTACAATGCCTGAGATGGATGGTATTCAGGCTCTTAAGAAGATAAAGGAATTAGATGCAGGAGCATCAGTAATTATGTGTTCTGCTATGGGTCAGCAGGCGATGGTTATCGAATCAATTCAGTCAGGAGCTAAAGACTTCATTGTTAAGCCATTCCAGGCAAACAGAGTATTAGAGGCTGTTAATAAGGTAGTTGGTTAAGGAGTATTTTATGCCTGAAGATATATGTAGGCTGATTTTGGCTACAGGCGTTAGCAGTGTTGTGCAGTTTATTACGGTAATAATTATTTTCGCTATTGTACTCGCACTTACTTATTTTTCTACAAGGCTCGTAGGCGGTATTCAGAAGAATCGCTATGTGGGTAGTAATATAGAGGTAGTGGAGTCAATTGGAGTAGGTAATAATAAGATTGCACAGATAATCCGCGTGGGAGATAGGTATTATGCAATAATTTCCTGCAAGGATACGGTTACATTGCTAGGAGAGATTGATAAGGAGAACCTGAATGAAGAGACACTATTAAAGAGTGGAAATAACGGCTTTGATGCAATGTTTAACAGGTTTGCTAACGATGCAAAGAAGCGTAAAGACAATCAGGAAGACAGATAGTAGTATGTTCGTTTGTAAAAGTATTAAGAAGAATCTAAAAAGATTTTTGCTATTATTTACAATTGCATTTTTGGTATTAGTGAGTTCAACTCCAACTGTTACATATGCATCACTTACGGGAGATGAGACAGAGAGCGAAGCATCAACAGAGCTTCTGAGTAATACTACACAAGATGATGATGATAATATTCTGACTATAGGTGTGGCTGCGGGAGATGAGGATATGGCAAGTGTGTTACAGATGCTTGCCGTGCTCACTGTTATAGCACTTGCTCCATCGATACTGATAATGTTAACTTCTTTTACAAGAATTATTATTGTATTGCATTTTACACGAGCAGCGCTTAATACACAGACCGCACCGCCTAATCAGATTCTGATTGGGCTTGCGTTGTTTTTAACCTTCTTTATTATGGCACCTACATTAACTCAGGTGTATAACACCGCCCTTAAACCTCTTTCAGCAGGTGAGATGGGAACAGAGGAAGCTTTTTCAGCTGCTATGGAGCCAATCAGGGAATTTATGTTTGAACAGACTAATTCCAAGGATATTAAGTTGTTTTTGGATATAGCAGGAATTGAAGAGGTTAATGATTACGAAGATATTCCGAGTACGGTTCTTATTCCAAGCTTTATTATCAGCGAGTTAAGAACAGCATTTATTATAGGCTTTTTAATCTATATTCCATTTATTGTAATAGACATGGTTGTTGCCTCAACCCTGATGTCCATGGGTATGATGATGCTTCCACCAACAACGATTTCCATGCCGTTTAAGATATTGTTATTTGTAATGGCAGATGGATGGAATCTTCTTATAGGTAATTTAGTTAAAACATTTTATCATTGATTATAATGCCTCCCGGATATAACTGCGGAGGCTTATTTGGATTAAGACGGGAGGTTAAGATATGTCTCAGCAGCAGGTTTTGGATATTGCCAGAGATGCATTGTTTTTAATAATAGAGTGCTCAGCACCCATGCTTATAGTGTCGTTGGTTGTGGGTCTGATTGTAAGCTTATTTCAGACAATAACCTCCATACAGGAACAGACACTTACATTTGTTCCGAAGATTATTGCTGTTTTTGTAACTATTATGATTTTCGCATCATGGATTGTTACGCTTATTACGGATTATATTAATAATCTGTGGTCAGCATTCGGCACATACTGTGGATTTTAGCGAGGGAAATACATATGACTTTTGATTATGATGTTATATTAAGTCAATGGGAATTGTTTTTGTTAATACTGGTTAGAATTACTGCATTTGTGCATACAGCACCTTTTTTCTCAATGGCAAATGTTCCGACACGTGTGAAACTGGGGCTTTCTATTTTTATTTCTATTTTGGTTTTTTCCATGAGTCCGGATCAGAGCTATTATTATGATGGTGTAATTGGATATGCGTTTTTGATAGCAAAGGAAGCAATAGTCGGACTAATAATTGGTTTTTTAGCCAATATTTGTTTACAGACATTACATTTTGCAGGATATATAATTGATGTTAATATAGGTATGGCTATGGCAACAATGTATGATCCCGGAACCAAGATGCAGGTTAATATTACAGGTAACTTGTATTATTATCTTGTTCTTTTACTTATGCTGATATCGGATTTGCACCAGTTTATGGTCAGTGCCATTGCAGAGACCTTTACGATTATTCCTGTGGGAGCTGCTACGGTTAATCCGGGGCTGTATTCAACAGCAGTAGGATTTATAGCTAATTATTTTGTTATTGGCTTCAGAATAGCATTACCGGTTTTTATTGCGGTTATTGTTTTAGATGTTATTTTGGGTATAATGGCAAGAATTTCGCCTCAGATGAATATGTTCGCTGTAGGAATTCAGTTGAAGGTATTTTTGGGATTGGTTGTAATGTTTTCAACAGTTGCACTTTTACCATCAGTAGCAAGCTTTCTGATGGAGAATATGAAAGATGTAATAGTAACAGTAGTGGAAGGATTATATTAAATTGGCAACAGATGTATTATACCTAAAAAGAAAAAAATATAATCTTCAGTTCTTTGCAAAGGACGGTCCGGGCGGCGAGAAGACGGAAGAGGCTACACCTAAAAAACTGCAGGATGCAAGAGCGGAAGGTCAGGTGGCTAAAAGTAAGGATCTTAACGGCGCAGTTACCTTGCTTGCATTTTTTGTGATTTTTAAGGTCTATTTAGGTATAATGGGGGAACAGTTCATAACGGTTTTTGACAAGGTATATAACAGAATTGGTGAATTGTTCGAGAATCCTAATGACATTATTTCATCCAATTATTATATATCCATAGTATTTGATATCATTATTAATGTAATATTGCTTATTTTGCCCTTTGTGGCAGTAGCAATGGTGTTTGGATTTGTTATGGATGTGGTTCAGGTAAAATGGCATCCAACAACAAAGCCTTTAACGCCTAAATTTGATAAGCTTAACCCGGTTAACGGTTTTAAAAGAATGTTTTCAATAAGACAGGTTGTTGAGCTTTTAAAGCAGTTGGCAATGATTATTCTAATTGCGGTAGTATGTTATACCCGACTAAAAAATAAGACTAAATATTTTTATAATCTATATGATATTTCTTTAAATTCTGCTATAATGTTTCTTGGGGATATTATACTTGATTTGGGTATAGTTATAAGCGTTGTATATATCATTGTGGGTGTAGTTGATTATGTGTTCCAGAAACGCAAATTTAAAGAAGAAATGAGAATGACCAAGCAGGAGGTCAAGGAGGAGTGGAAGAATACAGAAGGTAGTCCGGAAGTGAAGCAGAAACAGCGTCAGAGGATGCAGGAAGTATCAAGACGAAGAATGATGCAGGCTATTCCGGAGGCTGATGTAGTAATCACGAACCCTACTCATTTTGCGGTTGCACTTAAGTATGAACAGCAACAGGGAAAGGCTCCTATTGTGGTTGCCAAGGGTGCTGATTATCTTGCAGCCAAGATAAAGGAGACTGCAAAGGAAAATGATGTAGAGATAGTAGAGAATAAGCCTCTTGCGAGGATGCTTTACTATAATGTTGAGATTGGGGAAGAGATACCACCTGAATTATATCAGGCGGTGGCAGATGTTCTCGTATTTGTATATAAATTAAAAAATAAGTTGGCGTAAGCTGATTGTATGATAGAAGGAAGCACTTATGAAAAAGACGGATTTATTTGTGGGAATGTACATACTGGCGGCAATAGTATTTCTTATTATTCCCATTCCTAATGTGATATTGGATGTATTGCTGGCGTTTAATATAGCGATTGCTTTGACAATTTTATTTATGTCATTGTTTGCCAAGGAACCGCTTGATATGCAGGCGTTCCCTACAATTTTGCTTTTTACTACAATTTTTAGAATTTCGCTTAATGTGTCTTCGACAAAGCTTATTTTAACAGATGGTGACCCGGGACAGGTTGTAAAAGTATTTGGTGAATTTGTTGGTGGCGGTGACCTTGTGGTTGGTGTTATCGTATTCATGATTCTTATTCTTGTACAGTTCATGGTTATTAACAAGGGTACTGAGCGAGTTGCGGAAGTAACAGCAAGATTTACACTGGATGCTATGCCGGGTAAACAGATGGCAATTGATGCGGACCTTAATACAGGTGCGATTACTGATAAGGAAGCTATTGAGAGACGAGCAAAGCTGCAGCAGGAATCTTCTTTCTTTGGAGCAATGGATGGTGCTACCAAGTATGTTAAGGGAGATGCAACAGCAGGTCTTGTTATTACAGTTATTAATATTGTGGGTGGTATTATAATGGGTGTATTAAGGCAGGGAATGGCGATTGGTGATGCTCTTGATACATATACAATTCTTACCATAGGTGATGGTCTTGTAAGCCAGATACCATCACTGCTTATATCATTATCAACGGGTATTATCATTACCAAGGCAACAAAGGAAAATGACCTTACGGAAGAGATTGTGGGAGAATTATTCTCCACACCTAAGGTTATGCAGATTGTTGGTGCGACTTTAATATTCCTTGGTATTGTAACTCCTCTTCCTTTGTATATTTTTGTGCCATTTGGTGCAGCTATATTTGCATGGGGAATGATAAGCAAGAAGAATGCGGAGATTGCAGAGATAGAAGCAGAGGCTGACAGTGCGGATATTGAGGCAGGAGAGATAAGGAGACCGGAGAACGTTACCTCATTATTACAGGTTGATCCGATTGAATTGGAATTTGGTTATGGAATTATTCCGTTAGCTGATGTTAATCAGGGTGGAGATTTACTTGACCGAGTTGTAATGATCAGACGTCAGATTGCCATTGAGCTTGGTACTGTTGTTCCGATTATCAGATTAAGAGATAATATTCAGCTTAATCCTAATCAGTATATTATTAAAATAAAGGGTATACAGGTTAGTGAGGGTGAGATTTTATTTGACCATTATATGGCTATGAATCCGGGGTATGTTGAGGATGAGATTACAGGTATTCCTACTTTTGAACCATCCTTCCATCTTCCGGCTATATGGATTACAGAGAGTCAGAGAGAGCGTGCAGAGTCCTTTGGCTATACAGTAGTAGACCCGCCTTCTGTTATTGCAACACATTTAACAGAGGTTATCAGAACGCATATTGCAGAGCTTCTTACAAGACAGGATACACAGAATCTTATCAACAATTTGAAGGAGAATCATCCTACGCTTGTTGAAGAACTGGTGCCTAAGCTTATGAGCGTAGGTGATATCCAGAAGGTGCTTCAGAATCTTTTAGAGGAGGGTATCTCTATAAGAGATCTTCTTACAATTTTTGAAACCCTTGCGGACCATGCGGCTACAACCCGTGATCCGGACATACTTACAGAGTATGCGAGACAGAGTCTTAAGAGAGCGATTTCAAATAAGTATTTTGTTTCTAATGAGACAACCAGTGTTGTTACATTAGATCCTTCGATAGAGCAGGAGATTATGGGTGCGGTTAAGCAGACAGAGCAGGGCGCATATCTTACTCTTGCACCTGAGCGAATTAAGTTGATTGTGGAGTCAACTAAGGTGGAGGTTGATAAGCTAGAGAATATGGGAAGAAATCCTATTATCATAACCTCACCAATCGTAAGAATCTATTATAAGAAATTAATTAATGATTATGTAAGGGATTTGACGGTTATTTCATATAACGAGATTGAGTCCAATGTTGAACTACAGTCAGTTGGGATGGTGACAGCATAAATGATAGTTAAGAAATATACAGCAGCTACAGAGACGGAAGCAGTTTTAAAGGCAAGAGAGGATTTAGGTGCAGGAGCTGTTGTTTTGAATGTAAAGGTTATAAAGCAGCGTGGACTTGCGAGGCTTTTTAAAAAGGATTATGTGGAATTAACAGCAGCTCTTGAGGAAAAGGAGCTTGCACAGACTGTTAATGAGAAAAAGCCTACTGCGATGCAAAGCAGTGTACCGCAGACCGAGCATTTTAATGCGGTGGTGGATAATGATAATTCCATAGAGAAGAAGCTGGATTCTCTGCATAATCTTTTAAAGGATCAGATTAACAAAAATGCAGAGGTACAGGCACCAAAGCCGGAACCGGAGCCGGTTAAGGCACAGGAAGCAGCTGCTCAGACACCAGAGAAGGAGAACAGCAGTAATTTCAAGTTTTTAAAGCTTATATATAACAAGCTTCTGGATTCAGAGGTGAATGAGAAGCTTGCTAATATAATTATTGATGAGATTGATTCTTCATTGAAAAAGGAGTCAAATATCGACAGTATTATATCAGCAGTATATCAGAAGATTGTTTTGAAGCTTGGAGAGCCATCTTTGATTAGTGAGGAGAATGGTCTTAATGTTATTTTCTTCATGGGACCTACAGGCGTTGGAAAAACAACAACCATTGCAAAGCTTGCATCAGCATTTAAGCTTAATAAAAAGCGTAAGGTGGCAATGATTACAGCTGATACATACCGAATTGCGGCAGTAGAGCAGCTTAACACATATGCCGGAATTATGGATGTTCCTGTTACGGTAATATACTCACCTTCAGAGCTTGTGGATGCTATTAAAGAATATCAGGATTATGATATGATTTTTGTTGATACTGCGGGACGTTCACATAGGAATAGTGAACAGCTTGCAGAATTAGAAGATATGTATAAGCTTCTTGAAGAAGCAGAGATGGATATCAGAACAGAGAAATATCTGGTGCTTAGTGCTACAACCAAGTATAGAGATTTGGTTAATATAGCAGAAGCTTACAAAAATATTAGTGAATATAAGCTGTTATTTACAAAGCTGGATGAGACAAGTGCATATGGTAATATATTGAATTTGAGACATATAACAGGTGCATCGCTTTCTTATACAACCTGTGGACAGAATGTTCCAAATGATATTGAACCTACGGATGTACAGGGCTTATCAAAGCATCTGATTAGTGGTGCAGGTGCGAGATAATACAGCTTTTATCGCAAGGGGATAAGAGTGGAGGTGCTTGAATGGATCAAGCTGAACAGTTAAGAGAAATATTCAAAAATATGAATAACGAACAGCATAATGGCACTGAAACCCCAGGTCATGCACGTATTATTACAATAACAAGCGGCAAGGGCGGTGTAGGAAAATCAAGCCTTGCCATAAATCTGGCATTAATGTTCCGTAAACAGGGCAAAAGAGTTATTATTTTTGATGCGGATTTTGGACTTGCGAATATTGAGGTTATGTTTGGTGTTATTCCAAAATATACACTTGCAGATCTTATGTTTAAGGGAAAAGAAATTAAAGAGATTGTAACAGAGGGACCGGAGGGTGTAATGTTTGTATCCGGTGGTTCAGGCGTGGCAAGACTGGTCAATCTGGATAAGGAACAGATTAAGAGGATTGTTGGTAAGCTTTCGGAGCTTGATGAGCTGGCAGATGTGGTAATCGTTGATACGGGAGCAGGTATATCAACAAGTGTATTGGAATTTGTTGCAGCCAGCCCGGAAACTATTCTGGTAGCAACACCGGAG
>JAZQLB010000279.1:0-5420 GCA_045542475.1 Lachnospiraceae bacterium
GTATATCCTATAACCGGAATTATAATATTATATTTGAAATTCTTTTCCTTAGAATCCTCTGTAAATATTCTCCATAACCCATATGCAATAAGAGGTAAAAATACCATTGCAGTATACTCACCAACTGCACATCTTATATACATATTTGTCAGCCTGTATATTGACAGGGTATATATTGCACTGCCAATAAGTGCCGGTCTGTTTTTACCCACTATTCCTCTAAAGCAATAATATGCTACAAGGCAGGTAGCAATATTAATTCCCAAGGCATACAAAATATAGGAGGTCTGAATTCCAAAGCCCATTATATTTAATAATGCCGGAATATATAAAAACAGGTCCCCATAAAATACAGATACTGCATAGCCATTACCATTTAGCCATGTAGGCTGCAGTTTTACCGGAAGCTGCCCTGTCAGAATACCATCCTTAACGCCCTCAATTCTTAGCAGATGAAACATCAAATCATGACCATTCACAAGATATGGTGATAATAATGGTATTGATGAAAAGAATATTATAGCCAAAAGCCCTGTCAGAGTTCTTTTTGCTTCCATCGTATAGTATCTGCTTTTTCTCCACCAGACCATGGAATTAACAAGCATGGATACAATAAAAATAATAAAGATTGCCATTATATCGTCACGATGTGTCTGCGTAATAGTTATGGAATTAATACAAAGCTCTCCATCACCGCCATAGATTATCCTGATGGTAATATAATCTGCTGCTCTTGTAAGTGTAAAGGGCTGCACATATTCGCTATTATAATATTTTAAAATAGCATTATCTGCTCTCAGCTGCCCCGTTTCCTCATTAAGATAGCCCCACTCACTGTCTGCAATCTCAATTGCACCTATATGTCCAGACTGCTCTGCACTATATTTATAATGAACCTCATAGGTTCCTGCTCCCAGTGAAAAGGCTTCTGTTTTTACAGCCTCAAGAAAGCCCTCACCATTAATCAGATAAGCATCTCCTGTCTCCGACAGACCTCCGTTTATAATATTAAAGGTGTCTGCTCCGTAGGTAAAGCTTTCATTAGGAATAAAAAGCCGCACCACAAAGAAAAGAACCAATACCGCTTCCACAATAAGCAGACTAAGCAATGTTCTGTTTTTTATAAAATCTTTAATTGTGCAAATCAGCCTTTTCATATATTTCTCCGTATATTCTAAGCATTGTTTCTGCGTTTTCTTTTCGGTTAAACATCCTGCTTGCATGAACATTTGCCTTATCCAGCATAACAGTAAGTTCATCTGTATTATTCTCACACATATCAAAAAACTTCATTACATAATGCGCAAGCATATATGGTGCATTATGCTGATATGTATATCCCTCTTCCATATGTGTCAGCATATTAGCAACACCACCTACCAGGGAAGATACACACGGCACTCCCAGAATCATTGCCTCTCCTAATGAATTAGGCGAATTCTCTATGGAAGATGCTGACACAAATACATTAGCACTCATATACTGCGCCTTCATCTCTTCCTCGTTAAGTGATGGAAGGAAGGTTACATTATTTTCAAGATTATATTTTGATATAAGCTCTGCAAGATATTTCTGATATCTTTTCTGCTTAAGGCGCGGCTTTATTCCCTTGTTATTCAAGGTAACGCCTCCACCCACATTAAGGTGAACATCAGGATAAAACTGCTTAATAATATGCAATGCCTCCAGCATATAGTGAAGCCCCTTAATCGGATAGTAGCCCTGACTTACAAATATGGAATGAGGTACACATTCTTCAACACTCCAACGCTCTCCTGTATAAAAGGAATTTCTTAATATCTCACCGCAATGGAAATATCCGGCACAGGAATTAATATTTCCTGTTGCCGCCTTATCCCAATCGGTTCTGCCTATGATATTGCCTGCACCCTTTATTGTCTTAATCTCTAAAGCACCACGTCTGTAATACTTACGCTGGTCCATATACAGATTATCACACTTAACCAAATCACGAAATGTAAAGCCTCTCTGCACACTATATGGCAAATCAGCCATATAATGCTCCGCATACACACTGGTAAGCCCCTGAATGGACACTACAATTTTATCCGGCTTTCCTACGGCACATACCATGGAATAGGCATGGTCATACTCCGTGCCAGCTATATGCACCACATCAGGATTAACCTCCTCGAGAATTGCCTTTAAACGCCCCGTTACTTTTTCACTATATTTATAAGGCTTGTCTTCTTCCTTATAGAATCCAAAAAATCTGTTGCCATCAAGCTCTCCTGTTATAGTCTTGGAAGCCCTTCTTTGTGGAAAAGCAATATATAAATCAAGCTCCTTATTACCTAATTCCATTATTGAATTGTACAGACCTGCAATCCAGCCTTCCTTAACCTGAACAGGCAGACCCGCCGCCTCACACAGCTGTGGTGTAGGCGCATTAATAAGCCATAATACCTTCATGCTTCCTCCATATATTATCTGAAATCAAACTTACTGCTTGAGTATGACGAATAATCAATTGGCTCAATCATTGTAGGATTATATAAAAGAAGTACTATATCCGGCTTAGATTCCTCTATATAGCTTTTAATACTTCCCGTAAAATCCGAAACATCCACAAGCTCAACTGTTCCATACTGCTGTGCAAAATATGCACCAAAATTATTACCAAAGGAATCCCTTAAAATAAGAATCTTTTTATCAGGATTCTGTGCATCCTCATTAGTTATTACTGCCACATATTTTCTAAGCGTAACAAATGAACTGTATGCATCCATTTCATAATAATTGGTAATCTCTAACATATTATAATCAATAAATACCTCTTCAAAGCTGCCGGTTGCATCCATACCTCTCTCCGGCATCTTAATATTAAAGGTCATATCATTAAGCGGATATAAAATCTCAAAATCCTCAGGACTTGCCTTACTTAAGGTTACTCGTCTTCCATAGCTGCCTAAAAATACATCCTCATATATCTGGCTTCTGTAATTTGCCTGATTAAACAGCTCTGAATCATATTCATAGCCATATTTTTCATTAAGTGCCTTTGCAACCTTATCACAAGCCCAGATTGCTGCCCTAGCTGTCCAGTGATGGTCCGTATAATAGAACATATCATAGTGATTAATTCCATCCTCAAGCTCACATGCACGCAAATCCAGATAATCAACATTGGCTGCTGCAAGCCCCTCAATAAGCTTGTCAGCATTGGAATTAGAGGCATCTGCTATTCCTAACGGAAGCTGCTCATCCTGCGCCCCTATTTTAAACGGCACCATTACATACATAAGCTCAATGTCTCTCTCATCAAGAAAGCCCTTAAAGGTAGTTATACTGTCCATAATCTCCTCAACCTCCTGCTCCGGGCATACACAGGTCAGATGACCGTTTTTGAGGGTTATAACTGCATCATAGTCCTGCTCCTGAACCTTCCAGCCAACCAAACCTTCATAACCGATTGCAAGCTCTGTAAGCTTGGTCTGCATCGGTAAACCATCTGTTGTATACCATTCAATCTGCGCCTTTATTGAAGAAATTTTATTCTCGTATTTATTAATAAGACTTACCTTCGCGTCTACCTCGGCAGGAACATAGATGTCCTCCTCGGCAAACGGATACATGCTCTCCCAGTCAATTACCACCGGTTTGCTACTATCCTCATCTGCAGCAACATCATTATCTCCCTCCAGCATAAAAGCCACAAAGGAATTGTATATCCCAAATTTTTCGTAAATAATATTTTTAACTGCAATTCTGGCAATTACAAAGCCAAGAAAAATAAATAAAATTCCCAGACATATATAGGTTGTATATCTGTATATACGATTACTTTTTTCCATTAATTACAACTCCTAGCATTTCAAATAAATCCATTTTAAAAATTAAGATATATAAACGGATTATAGGTTGCTTTAATACATATAAGAACTGATACTATAAATACTGCAAACACTGCCACAGCAGCAATCAGACTTCTTATAACAGGTTTGAGCTTAAGCCTGTTATCCATCCATGAAACCACCGGCATTGAGAATATCACCGCCGCCACAAAGATTGCCCCACCGTTAGCCAGCGCCTCTAAGAAGGTTCCGTCAACAAAACCGGATGCACCTATTCCAAACATTTTGCCGATATATCCAATAGCCCCACTAATACTCTCAGCCCTGAATACTACCCAGCCTAATATAACGAAAAACATGGTATATATATGCATATACCAGCCCTTCTTTTTATTAAAGCCTGTAAACTTCTCAAATATAAGAAGCACAAAATACATAAGCCCCCATACAATGAATGTCCAGTTAGCCCCATGCCATATACCGGTTAAAAGCCATACCATAAAAATATTGTATATATGCCTTTTTGGACCTACCCTGTTACCTCCCATTGGAATATATACATAATCCCTGAACCATGTCTGGAGGGTCATATGCCATCTTCTCCAGAATTCAGTTATGGAAGAGGATATATAAGGATAATTAAAGTTCTCAAGGAAATGAAAACCAAACATTCTTCCCAGTCCAATCGCCATATCCGAATATCCCGAAAAATCAAAATATATCTGCAATGTATAAGCAATAGCACCAAGCCATGCCATCATAACAGTAAGCTCGCCATCCATACCAAAGGCTATATCAGCAATCTTGCCCACATAATTAGATATAAGTATCTTCTTTCCAAGACCGATTACAAATCTAAAGAAACCCTCCGTAAAATCCTTCTCGTTCTCCTTACGATAATCTATCTCCTCGGCAACGGTTTCATAACGTACAATCGGTCCGGCAATCAGCTGTGGAAACATGGAAACATACAAGCCAACATACATAAGATTTTTCTGTACTTTTGCTGTTCCATAATATACATCAAATACATAGGACATTATCTGAAATGTAAAGAAAGAAATACCAATAGGTAGTGCAATCTCAATCACTATGCTGCTATCATTAATAAGATATCCCAAATTCTTTGTTACAAATGTAAGATACTTAAATATAAACATAAGCCCTATATTAAGTACAACTGATAAAGTCAGCCAGCCCTTACGCACACGTTTATCCTTTGCACCGTCCACTGCCAGTCCTACAGCCCAGTTAAATACAATTGACAAAAGCATTACAAACAAAAATACCGGCTCTCCCCAGCCATAAAATACAAGACTCGCCAAAAGAAGAACTACATTCCTGTAGCCTCTTTTCTTTATAAAGGGATTATAATAAAGTGCCAGCACCACCGGCAGAAAAATAAACAAAAATACTGTTGATGAAAAAACCATTTCTCTACACCTTTCGCTCAGATTATTCCTTAATCTGATATTATGGCATAATACGCCACTATTAGAAAAAATTATACCCTAAATATATATATTTGGCAACAAAAAGCATTTCCTCACACTCTTAGTTTTTGCAATCTTTACCATTTCTATAACAAAAACAGGTGATGATACC
>JAZQLB010000280.1:0-6146 GCA_045542475.1 Lachnospiraceae bacterium
CTACCTTGTTAATATCAAAAATAAGTCTTAAATAACCTATTCCATTGGTATTAATATTATGGTGAATAAGCTTAACGCCCTCCACTTCTCTTTCTTCATTGTTAAAAGGCATTACCTCACGGCTCATATCCTCTCTTCTTAGCATTGGAATCTTCTCAAGTTCCTCCTTGGTTGAAGGTGTACTCTGATACTCCTTAAGAGCCTTGGTATCAGCCACAAGTGCCTCAAGCTCTTCCGTTGAAAGTGTTGCCTTATACTCAGCAAGCTTTTTAGCCGCCGCTTCATCCTTCTTAGCTGATAAGCCAATCTCCGGCTTAAGCACAACTATTGAGGCATGCACATTGTTGATAAGATATTTTTCAACTAATTTTTCAAAATAATCCGTATCAAGCTGTGTCTTCAAAAATTCAAATGCCTTACCAAGCTCAAGGTGAATAAATGGCTTCTTTTCATCATGAATCCAGCTGTCTAACACAGTCATTGAATACATAAGTCCCTTTGGATATCTGCCAAAGTCCGCCTCTCTGAAACGGAATTCGTTACTGTTAAGACCTGCCTTTAATGCCTTTTTATTAATGCCCTCTTCCACAACCTTCTTAAGAGCGTCCTTAATAACCTTAACAAATTCCGCTTCTCTGTCTGCATTGGTATTGCTGGCAATAATACTTACCAATGGCTGACGTGATGAACGATCGTAAGAGCCTGTAACATCCTCGCCGATTCCGGCATCAATAAGTGCCTGCTTAACAGGTGCTCCCGGAGCAGTAAAGAGTGCGTACTCCAGCACACTAAAGGCAAGTGAAAGCACAGCATCATCACTGGTTCCAACAGAAGCATTATAGGCAAGGTATGTCTTATCCGTAGTGCCCTCTTCCTCTGTTACAGAATAGCTTACCTCAACTCTTCTTGGCTCATCAAAAGCCTTCTGAAGCCCAAGCTCGGAATCCGGGTCAATGGCATCATATTTACTTAAATATTCCCTGTCAAAATACTCCAGTCTCTCCTCCATATCGCAGTTACCATACACATAAATGTATGAATTAGACGGATGATAAAGTCTCTTGTGAAAGCCTAGAAACTGCTCGTAGGTAAGCTCAGGAATATATTCAGGGTCACCACCTGAATCAGTAGCATAAGCAGTGTCAGGATAAAGGGAATTAAGGCAGGTTCTGTATAAAACTCCATCTGCCGAAGAATACGCACCCTTCATCTCATTATACACAACGCCGTTATAGGTAAGCGGTGCATCCACGCTCTCAAGCTCGTAATGCCAGCCCTCCTGCTTAAATATCTGCTCTCTTTTATAAATATTAGGATGTAAAACCGCATCCATATATACATCAGTAAGATTCTTATAGTCCACGTCATTACAGCTTGCAATCGGATACATGGTCTTATCCGGTGCCGTCATTGCATTAAGAAAGGTATTAAGTGAACCCTTTGCAAGCTCTACAAATGGGTCCTTTGCAGGATATTTAGCAGAACCGCATAAAACAGAATGCTCCAAAATATGTGGTACGCCGGTCCTTCCAATAGGTGGTGTTCTAAAAGCTATATTAAATACCTTGTTCTCATCATCATTAGAGATAAGCACCAGTCTTGCTCCTGATTTCTTATGCTTGAAAATATATCCCATTGAGCCAATATCTGTAAGCTCGTGGGCATCAATTAATTCGTAGATTTCTTTGTTATAATTCATATTTTACCTCTCATTTATTAATTTGTCCCATATCTTTTATAATAACACTAAATACTAAATTCTAGCAATGTTTATTATGCGCGAAATCACAAATCAGAATTCGTGTTTATTATTTTAGCTTTGAATAATCATCCAGCCATTCAACCTGTATTTTAAATGTCTCACTAATAAAATTATTGTATTCAGTCCATTCAACAGTTTCTTCGCCTATATAAAATTTGTCATCTCTATCCTTTGCCAAAATTGTCTCTTTATAATCAGATTTTGAAAAGCTCAAGCGATATGTATCATTATATGCAGCACCACTGCTTCCTTCAATAACACCATCAGCTGATATTTTTAACATTGCTCTGTAAGGAAACTGATATCCATATACCTTCGTATCCTCCCATCGCAATACCTCTAATTGTGGCTCCGGCATGTCACTAAACACTTCTAAAATAACCTCTCTATATCCATCACCATCTAAATCAACTACTGCATACCGCCCTAATTCCACTGTTCCATCTAAAATCTCTCCATTATAAAAGTCAAACTCCGACAACCTTGTCTCCTTATCATTTTGTTCTGTACTTATAAAGACTGCATCATTTAAAATAACATTAATAAGCTCCTGTGGCAGAATACCATCCTTTACCTCCTCTGATACCCCTTTATTACAGGAAGTAAGTAAAAGAGCCATACATGTCACCAAAATAAATATTCCTCTCCTCATATAGATATATCTCCTTATTAAATATTTTAGTAATATTATAGACCTATTTGTCTGCAGGTACAATGTTTGTTTCACACAAAAAGACCTCCGAAAAAACTTCGAAGGTCCATAATCCCTAAATATGTATTTATCTCTCGCCGGCAGTTCCCTTAATAATAGGTGACAATGGCTTATAAATAAATAGTGTAACAATAACACTTACAAATAATTTAACTAAAGTAAATGGCACATTAAATATAATTAACGCAGGTAATAAAGTAGTAACACTTGGTAATATAGCCGTATATAATGAAAGAATAACCTCCATCGGCATGGCAATCTTATCATACAATGGATAGATAAGAAAATAATTTGAAAATACAGAAAATACCGTTCCGATTACTGCGCCTGCACACAATGCAATTATCGCATTCTTTTTAGTCTTCTTTCTCTTATATATTAATCCCACAGGCAACACAAAGGCTGCTCCTATAAGAAAGTTTGAAAGCTCTCCAACCCAAAAGGTATGTGAAATAGCAAGATGCAAAACATTCTTAAGCAGACAGACCATAACTCCTGCTCCCGGTCCTATGGCTAATGCCGCAATAACCGCAGGAAGCTCTGCAAAATCCATTGTTAAATGACTAGGGACTATTGGAATTTTAAATCCGAATAAAAATAATACATAAGATGCCGCTGTAAGCATGGCAGTGACTGTGAGTGTACGCACACTCATAACGCTTTTTTTGTTCATGGTTATCCTCCTTGTGGCCTCCCGGCCTCTTCTTCCATCCAGACTATACTGTTGGTTCGGGGTTCTCACCCAATCAGCCACGCATATGCATGGGTCGCAGACTCATCCGCTAAGCGGTATCACTGCCAGTCGAGAATTGGACTGCACTCTTAAAATTTAATGCAGGTCCTCACTCTGCCCTGAAGTATGGAGATGATATCTCTAACTTCCACGAAAACTATATGTAATTTTCCGTTAGATAGATTACCACGTTAAAGCGATACAGTCAATACCACATTTTCTCAATTTACAATTACTCATCAATATATTTTATTCTTCAGCCTCATCGGACTTTGCAACTGGATGTATAACAGGATGTGTCACCACATGATGTCTCCAAATACTTATAGCAAGCAAACCTATTGAAACAACATAGCAGACAATCCATACAACCACCGGTGTCTGTGGTATGGCATTATAGATATTATCCTTATAATACATCATTACCCTGTCTCCCTCATATACCACATATAAATCCTTTAAGTCATAAGAATAATATTTACCACCTTCGGAATATGTAGCATATGCTTCCTTTTCTTCAAAATTCTGATAGAATTTACATTCGATAGCTGTGCCATTGTGCATATAGTCATATTCCTGAACACTGAGAGCTATTGTAATTGCCAATGCTACAATGGCTACACCGATAAGTACACGCCATACGGTGCGGTGGTATTTAATATCCTTTTTAAGATGTTCGTCATAGTTTGCTTTCATGTTTACTCCTCATCTTTCGTGTTATGTATTATTAACATTATGCGATATTTCTGCAAAGCTGCGGTTTAAGGCAACGGATAATCCAAAGCCGACAATGTGCAACTACTCAATATATGTACTCTCTACAAATTGTGAGTTATCAATCCGCCAAACTGAAAGTGAACAAAATCGCTGCGCGATGGCCTGCCAAGGCTGTGGCGCAGTTTTTCTATTCTTTCAAAAAAGGCAGTTGATTCTCCTTTGATAAGTATTTATTGTTACTGTTACTACTTTTATTTCATGGAGGTTATTTATGTACGAATCATATATTATCAAAATCGGGGACGTTGGTAAACTTAGAAACCTTAAGCCCGGTACAATTAGAACTTATCAAAACAATGTCAGAGATTTCTTGAAATATATCAACAAAGATCCTGAAACTCTTACCTGCGAAGATGCAAGAGATTTCCTTTTGTACCTCAATAAAAAAGGAAATAAAGCTTCTACTCTTAACAACAAAAAGGTGTGCTTGTATTCTTCTATAAAAGAGTTTTGGGCAAGCTTTGGGATGACAATCTTGTTCCCAGAGCAATAAACGATTATGCCATTCCAAGAGTACTTTCCCGTTCAGAAATAAACAGGCTGTTAGATGCCACACCCACTCTAAAATATAAAGCCATGTTTTCTATTATGTATTCATCCGGGTTACGTCCCTCCGAGGTAATTCATCTGAATTATGACGATATCTCAAGGACAAACATGCAGATATATATTCACGAAACCAAGAACCATACTTCATTCATATAACAAGTTCAAAAAATCCGAAAAACCTTCGCATAATTTTACAATTTTTTTCGGTTTTTCATGATCCCAAAATACAATTTGTGTATTACCTGAATCTGTTTTTTCATAACAAATATAATTACCAAATGGATCTCTTGCAATTGGATATATATTTTTATTTCCTCGACTACATATTACACCATACGCATATAGTATAGACTGCACACTCGCTTCATCGAAGGATAATAAATTATTCACACAATCCTCATCATTTTCTATATCAAAAGTTCTAATACTTGGTGAAGCACCATCATTTTCTTTCATAACTTCAATAAAGTCTTTCGGAAATATAAAGTTTAATTCATTTTCTGTCCGCTTTATATCATCTTCTGTTGGCAAATATTTACTTTCAATTTTTATCCATTTTAACTTATTATTCATATTAGTTGCTCCTGTCTCAATTCCCTACCACAAATTCACATAATCACGTGCATTCAATCTCCATACAAAAACTGAATGCATACGTTAAATAATAAATATTTATTCTTGATGCTCTAATACCCACCTAAGCATAGCTTCATACTCCAAGCTGCCTTCTGCTACTGCAAGCACCATTTCATATAGTTCTTTTTGTGTATAACGTAATGCAATTCCATTCAAAGCAAAGAATACAAGCATTGCATGCGTTCCTATACGTTTATTGCCATCCAACATACAATGATTTTTAATCAAACCATAACCAAGTCGTGTACCTTTCGCTTGTATCGTTGGATACAGCTCTTCTCCTCCAAACGCTTGAAATGGAGTCTCAATAGCTGATTCTAACAAATTAAAATCTCTTACGCCAGGGGTTCCACCAGTCTGTTCAATAAGCTGTGAATGGAGCATTAAAATTTGCTCTTTACTCAGTCTCTTCATTTAGCAAGCACCTCATAAGCCTCTTTATTCTGTTCGAGCAATCTCTTTGAAATCTCTAGCACATCTTCATCCTTAGCTAGTGCACTTTCATCCGCTTTACTAAAATCGATTACCAAATATCTCGGTACATTGTTCTTAAGTATAACAACTGAGCCCAGCTCATCTACTAATCTTGCAACTTTCGAAAAGTTCTGATTTGCTTCTGTAATTGAAACCATTGTATTTGTATCTACTGTCATATGAACACCTCCATCATCTTATATAGATAGTATATTACTTTTTCTAGGATAAATTCAACCTATTTTTATTAAATTTTTTCGTAAGAATCACTGCGATATATATTTTCTATGTGACAATTTTACATTATTTTGATTGACCATGACATATCTAAGCGTAGTGTCAATCTGTTCATGTACTAATATCTTCTGCACCTCTTCAATTGGCATTCCCTTCACAATTGCCCTAGTTGCCATAGTCCTTCTAAATTTATGCGGATGCACCTTTTCTACACCTAATTTCTTCCCCATTTCTCGCAAGCGTAATTCTACACCGCTTTCAGTGAG
>JAZQLB010000281.1:0-11544 GCA_045542475.1 Lachnospiraceae bacterium
AAATCAAGGCGTTTCTTGATGAATATGTAATTGGTCAGGATACAGCAAAGAAGGCACTTGCTGTTGCGGTATACAATCACTACAAGAGGATTATGTCGAATGACCAGATTAAGGATGAGGTAGAATTACAGAAGAGTAATATTCTTATGCTGGGACCAACAGGTTCAGGTAAGACTTTCCTTGCCCAGACACTTGCTAAGCTTCTTAATGTACCATTTGCCATTGCAGATGCTACAACACTTACAGAGGCAGGCTATGTAGGTGAGGATGTTGAGAATATTCTTTTAAAGCTTATTCAGGCAGCAGATTATGATATTGAGCGCGCTGAATACGGAATTGTATATATTGATGAGATTGACAAAATAACCAAGAAGTCAGAGAATGTGTCGATTACTAGAGACGTATCAGGTGAGGGTGTGCAGCAGGCACTTCTTAAGATTTTAGAGGGAACAGTTGCATCCGTACCACCACAGGGCGGCAGAAAGCATCCACAGCAGGAGCTTATTCCAATTGATACCACTAATATTTTATTTATTTGTGGCGGTGCCTTTGATGGTATAGAGAAGATTATTGAATCAAGACTTGGTCAGACTTCAATTGGTTTTAATGCAGAGATAGAGCAGAAAAGCAAGGAGAATGTGGGTGAGCTGCTTAAGCATGTATTACCACAGGATTTGGTAAAGTTTGGACTTATTCCTGAGTTCGTAGGAAGAGTGCCTGTAACGGTATCTCTTGATTTATTAGACGAGGAAGCTTTGGTTAGAATTCTTACTGAGCCTAAGAATGCATTAGTTAAGCAGTATAAGAAGCTCTTTAGCTATGACGAGGTAGAGCTTAAGGTTACTGATGAAGCTGTTGCGGCGATTGCAAAGAAGAGCTTTGAACGTAAGACCGGAGCCAGAGGTCTTCGTGCCATTATGGAAAGCGTTATGATGGATGTAATGTATGAGATTCCATCTGACGATAACATTGCTTCCTGCACAATCACAAGAGAGTGTGTAGAGGATGGCGAAGAACCAGAGATTGAATATAGAACCGAGGAAATCCCAACAAGAAAGAAACGTAATAACGGAGAGATTGCATGAGCGAAGTAATTAATAATTTACCCGTAATTGCACTTAGAGGAATGACCATATTGCCATATATGGTCATTCATTTTGATATAAGCAGAAAGAAATCCATAAGTGCAGTTGAATATGCCATGGTACATGGTCAGAGACTTTTTGTTACAACAGAGGTTTTGCAGGAAGGTGCAGAGAAAGAAACTGACAGCTACTGCGAAATCGGAATCATGGTTGAGATTAAGCAGATTATGAAGATGCCGAATAACCTTATCCGCGTGCTTGTAAGAGGTGTGGAGAGAGGTCGTATATTAGGCTTTGTTCCTGATGAAAAAAGGATAATGGCTAATGTGGAGCTTATCGCAGAGGATGAGACAGAGCTTGATGATATAACACAGACTGCCCTTGCAAGAACACTTAAGGATGCAGTTAAGCGTTATGCAGCTGACAATGCCAAGCTTAATAAGGACACAGTTACCAGAATTATGGCGGTGTCAGGTCTTAGGGAGCTTATATATCGTGTGGTTGCAGAGCTGCCAATGGAGACAGAGAAGAAGATTGATATTTTAGCTGAGGAGACCTTATATGGCCGCTTTAAGCTTACTAATGATGCTATTAAAAGAGAGCTGGAAATCGCAAAAATAAGAAAAGATTTTATGTCTGAGGTTCGTGAGAACATTGATAAGCATCAGAAGGAATATGTGCTTCGTGAGCAGATGCGTTTAATCAGGGAAGAATTAGGCGACAGCGGAGAGAGCGAGATAGAAGAGTTCCTTAAGAAAACGGAAGGCTTAAATGCATCAGACGAGGTTAAGAATAAGCTTAAGAAGGAGATTGGCAGATATAAGAATATGTCTCCAAGCTCAGCAGAGGCTAATGTTATAAGAAGCTATATTGAAACTCTTCTTGATATGCCATGGAATAACGCCTCAGAGGATAATAACAGCATAGTTAATGCAAAGAAGGTTCTTGACAGTGACCATTATGGTCTTGAAAAGGTTAAGGAGAGAATCTTAGAATTCTTAGCTGTAAGAAGCTTAAACAGCAAGGGCGAGGCTCCGGTTATATGTCTTGTAGGTCCTCCGGGAACAGGTAAGACCTCTATTGCTGCCTCAGTTGCAAAGGCTCTTAATAAAAAGTATGTAAGAATCTGTCTCGGCGGTGTAAGAGACGAGGCAGAGATAAGAGGTCACAGAAAAACCTATGTTGGAGCCATGCCGGGAAGAATTATTGAGGGTATTAAGACCGCAAAAGTTAAGAATCCTCTTATGCTTCTTGATGAGATTGATAAAACAGGCAAGGACAGCAGAGGCGATACTGCATCAGCACTTTTAGAGGTGCTTGACGGCGCTCAGAATTCACGTTTTATGGATCATTATATGGAGGTTCCTGTGGATTTATCAGAGGTGTTATTTATTGCGACAGCTAATGATGCATCTGCCATTCCAAGACCATTATACGATAGAATGGAGATAATAGAGCTTTCAAGTTATACTGAGAATGAGAAGCTTCATATTGCCAAGGATTATCTTGTTAGAAAGCAGCTTGAAAAAAATGGTCTTACAAAAAAGGAATTATCTATTGCAGATTCGGCACTTACAGCAGTAATCAGAGGCTATACAAGAGAAGCTGGTGTCCGTAATCTGGAGCGTAAAATCGGAAGCATATGCAGAGTAACTGCTAAAAAGCTTTTATCAGAGGAGCTTCCGGCAGGAAAGACAGTTAAGGTTAATTCAAAAAATATCAAGGACTTCCTTGGACGAGAAAAGTACAAGGAGGACAAGGCTGATAATAAGTCAGAGGTTGGAGTCGTAACAGGTCTTGCATGGACCAGCGTAGGCGGAGATACCCTCGCTATAGAGGTTAATGTAATGCCGGGTAAGGGAGAGATGATTCTTACCGGAAAAATGGGAGATGTTATGAAGGAGTCTGCAAGAATTGCACTTACATATGTAAGAAGCGTGGCAGCAGACTATGGTGTGGAGGATGAATTTTTCAGTAAGCATGACCTTCATATACATATTCCGGAGGGCGCTGTGCCAAAGGATGGGCCATCAGCAGGTATAACCATGTCAACAGCTCTTTTATCAGCAGTAAGCGGCATTCCTGTTAAGGAGAAGCTTGCCATGACAGGAGAGGTTACTCTTCGTGGCAGAGTGCTTCCTATCGGAGGTCTTAAGGAGAAGCTTCTTGCGGCTTCAGCATATGGAATTAAGGAGGTCTTAGTTCCGGTTAAGAATATTCCTGATGTTGAGGAATTAGACGAAGAAATAACAAAGAATCTTAATATACACTATGTTGAAAACATGAAGCAGGTAATTGAACATTCATTTGTACGTAAATAGGATTAGGGGACAAAAGGGTGCTTCGCACCTGTGCTGTACTATATATTGTGCATGCAAATTTATTTGCATGCACAATATATAGTACAGCACAATGCACCGAAGGTGATTTTGTCCCCTCTAACCCAAATAAGTAAGGAGGTAAGGAATGGTAATTAAATCACTTAGTCTTGAAAAGGTATGCGGTATAACAAGTAAGCTCCCGGAGAATACTTTGCCGGAGGTGGCATTTGCAGGAAAGTCAAACGTAGGCAAATCCTCATTAATTAATGCCCTTGTAAATCGTAAATCCTTTGCCAGAACCTCATCAGAGCCGGGAAAGACACAGACCATTAATTTTTATAATATTAATGAAAGTCTGTACTTCGTTGACCTTCCGGGCTACGGCTACGCTAAGACTTCCATGGAAACAAGGGAAAAATGGGGTAAGATGATAGAAAAGTATCTTCATACCTCCAAGCAGCTTAAGCAGGTGTTCCTGCTTATTGACATCAGACATAAGCCTTCTGAAAATGACAGGAATATGTATGAGTGGATATGCTATCAGGGCTACAATCCGGTGATTATTGCTACAAAGCTGGATAAGATTAACCGCAGCCAGATTCAAAAGCAGGTGAAGCTTATACGTGAGACCCTTGGTATGGAGAAGGATGAGGTGTTGATACCGGTATCTTCGCAGAGTAAGCAGGGGGTAGAGGATATCTGGAATGTTATTGAGAGTTATGTTGGATAGTTTTTAATCCGGACGAAATAAGTTAGTCTGGTTATAATGCCGACGTCCTGTCGGCATTCACTGGTTTTTTGCGAGGCAAAGCACTAAGAAAATCATACATTCTTCGTAACAGTTTAACTCATAATTAAAAAAGCTCATATATAAGCAGTTCAGATAATATGCTTACATATGAGCTTTTCATTTATATTTTTTTTACTGCTCCAACAGCTTAGTCATAATAAATTCATATATATCAGGGCTGGCATCCTTCCATTTGCCACACATGGCATCTGCCTGCTTTTCGTCAGGGGCAGTTATGGTGATATCGATTACCGGAAAGCCGTTTTCCCTAATCATGCAATGTACGGCGTATTCGCCATTGGTAGCCTTGTAATATTCGGATACATTATTAACTGATTCCTTAAGCTCGTATTTATTCTCGCTAAGGAACATATTGATATCTGAAATAATTGATGAGGATATTTTGTAGCGGAAGAAATTAATAGTCTCTCTTCCTGTCTCTGTTATCTTATAATGTGTGCTGCTGTGGTATGTATCCAAAGTAATAAATTCATCATCTATAAGTGTACCCAATACCTCCTGCAGGGTAAAGTAGTTAGTGTAGCCCTTCTCCAAGATAAATTGAGATATCTGGGCATTGGTCATAGGAGAATTAACCCTGTCTAACATATACAGCACTATTAATTTGTAAAGAGTAATTGCATCAGCAGCCATAATATTTTCCCTGCCAGGTATCTCTTCCGGCAAATTCCTTCATAATTGTATTTAGCACTCTTTTTTTATCGGCACTCCATAGTGGGGCCAAAAGGAGCTTCTTAGGGCCGTCGCCAGTTATACGGTGGATAACCATATCCGGCGGAAGACGTTCTATTATTGATATAATAATATCAGTATATTCCTCAAGTGTCATTAAGGGGAAAGTACCAAATTCAGCAGCTAGGTCAGTGTCTTTTAACACATGAAGTAGTTGTAGTTTAATACCATTGACATGTAAAGCAGCGATATAATTACAGGTTGCCAGCATGTCAGCCTTACTTTCTCCCGGAAGTCCGAGTATAACATGAACCACCACATTAAGTCCAGCTTTTTTTAAACAATTAAAGGTGTCTTCAAAAACCTTCAAAGGATATCCACGGCGAATGTACGAGGCTGTGGCTTCATGGATGGTCTGCAGACCAAGCTCTACAAACACGGGTTTAATCCTGTTAAGCTGGCATAAAAGCTCTATTTTTTCGGGTTCAAGGCAGTCCGGTCGGGTACCAATTGATATTCCAACAATTTCATCATGGTTAATGGCTTCCATAAAAATTCTCCGAAGATATTCCACAGGAGCATAGGTGTTGGTATATGCCTGGAAATATGCAATATATCGGCTTCCAGAGGCTTTAGAGCGTATCAGGGACTTACCCTTTTCAAGCTGGGCGGTTATGTCCGGTATATGGCGGTTAAGCTCATCACAGTAAATGAAGTCACTTCCAGCAAAATCACCAGAGCCGCCTGCACTACAGAATATACAGCCACGGTTATCAATAAGTCCGTCACGATTAGGGCAGCTCATGCCGCCATTAATTGAAATTTTATATATTTTTTCACCAAAAGTATCCTTATAGAACTGATTAAGTGAATAAAAGGGCTTGTCGCCCCAGTTTTTATAAGGAGTAACTGTGTTTTCATTGTTCATTATAGCAGCACCCGTTCCTATAAATAATGCATATTAGGCTAAAAAATTACATATATGATGATAGCACTTAAGGTTTTTATGAGCAAGGAAAAAATACTTTACAAGAGGACAAATTCTGATATATAATGATTAATATCTTTTAGTACTACTACACATTCTACTTAATCGATACATAAATATCCCACGTGATTTTTAGAGCAAGAAGGAGAATTAAATGAGAGAGAAATTAGAATCGTTACCATTGGCAGTTTTAAGAGACCTGGCAAAGGACAGGCACATAAAGTACTGCGGAACAATGAAAAAAGCCGAGCTTATTGAGGCATTAATACCTATACTTGAAAAAGAAGAAAGTGGCGAAAAAACAGAAGCTGCTGAAAGTACAGCAAAGCCGGATGTTGATAAAAGTGAAGAAGCAAAGTCAGAGGGTGAACACAAGCCGTATGACCCTTACAGACAGGATTATGACCCTGAGATGATTGATAAATCCGGAGATGCTAACGGTATCTTAGAGGTTATGCCGGATGGATATGGTTTTATCAGATGTGAGAATTTCCTTCCGGGTGAGAATGATGTATATGTATCACCACAGCAGATTAAGAGATTTAATTTAAAAACGGGAGATATTATTCTTGGTTGTAAGAGAATTAAGAATCAGGGAGAGAAGTTTAGTGCCCTTTTATTTATTAAGAATGTTAATGGTTTGACTGTTGCAGAGGTTGCAAGAAGAAAGGCATTTGAGAATCTTACACCTATATTCCCTAATGAGAGAATTCACTTAGAGCTTCCGGGAAGCAGCGTTGCCATGAGAATAGTTGACCTTATCAGTCCTATTGGTAAGGGGCAGAGAGGTATGATTGTATCCCAGCCAAAGGCAGGTAAGACCACACTTCTTAAGCAGGTGGCTAATTCAATTTTAAAGAATCATCCTGATATGCATATAATTATTCTTCTTATTGATGAGCGTCCTGAGGAAGTAACAGACATTAAGGAGGCTATTGAGGGCGATAATGTAGAGGTTATTTATTCGACCTTTGATGAGCAGCCGGAGCGTCATAAGAGAGTATCTGAGATGGTTGTGGAGAGAGCAAAGAGACTTGTTGAGCAGAAGACTGATGTTGTAATCCTGCTTGACAGTATTACAAGACTTGCCAGAGCTTATAATATTGTGTGTACACCAAGCGGACGTACTTTATCAGGCGGTCTGGACCCGGCGGCATTATATATGCCAAAGCGTTTCTTCGGTGCAGCCCGTAATATGCGTGAGGGCGGAAGCCTTACCATTCTTGCAACAGCTCTTGTTGATACAGGAAGTAAGATGGATGATGTTGTATTTGAGGAATTTAAGGGAACCGGTAACATGGAACTGGTTCTTGACAGAAAGCTTTCAGAGAAGAGAATATTCCCAGCAATAGATATTGCCCGTTCAGGAACCAGACGAGATGACCTTCTGCTTACAACAGAGGAGCAGGATGCTATAAATTATATGAGAAAGGCACTTAATGGCTCACGCTCTGAGGATGCAACAGAGAGTATTATTGATTTATTCTCAAGAACAAAGAATAATGCAGAGTTCTTATCGCAGGTTAAAAAGATTAGACTGTATTAAAAAAACGGGTGGGAAAGTGCTTGACACACCCGGCAGAGTGAAAAAAATGTAAAAAAATAAAATTTAGACTTGCATAATCAAAGGTTTTATGATATATTAAGAAAGCTGTTTTAAAAGACAATAGAAATCGGCAAAAACGATTCACATATGAGTATTTATTAGCGAGGTGAAAGCAATGAGAGAAGGAATCCATCCAGATTATTATCAGGCAAAGGTTGTATGTAACTGTGGTAATGAGTTCGTAACAGGTTCAACAAAGGAGAGCATCCACGTAGAAATCTGTTCTAAGTGTCATTCATTCTACACAGGTCAGCAGAAGGCAATCGCTGCTCGTGGTCGTATCGATAAGTTCAACAAGAAGTACGGCGTACAGAACAACTAAGAATGTTACAAATAAGGTTGAGATTTATGGTCTCAACCTTTTTTTGGTATATAGCACTATGCTGTTAAACGGCAGGGAGGTTTGAAATATGAAATCTTCAGGAATCGGAGGTCAGGCGGTAATCGAAGGCGTAATGATGAAAAACAAGGATAAGTACGCCGTTGCAGTCAGAAAGCCCGACAATGAAATTGAAGTAATGGTTAAGGAGAGCAAAAGCATCTCCGAAAAATATAAAATCCTTAAGCTTCCTATAATAAGAGGTGTTGTTAATTTCGTGGAGTCCCTTGTAACAGGAATGGGAACCCTTACCTACTCAGCTAGCTTTTATGATGAGGAGGACGAAAAGGAGAAAAAGAAGCCTAAGGACCCTGAAAAGGAAAAGAGGCAGGAGAGCCTTATAATGGCAGGAACAGTTGCCTTATCCATTGTTATGGCGGTGGCAATATTTATGATTGCACCATATTATCTGTCTCGTCTCTTTTCTATGTTTATTAAGAATGAGACGGTGCTTATCCTTTTAGAGGGCGTAATCAGACTTACTATATTTATAGTGTATGTTAAGCTTATTTCTCTTATGGAGGATATTAAGAGGGTATTCATGTACCACGGCGCAGAGCATAAGTGTATTAACTGCATTGAGCACGGTCTTGAGCTTAATGTGGAAAATGTTATGAAAAGCTCCAAGGAGCACAAAAGATGCGGAACCAGCTTTTTGCTGATTGTTATGTGTATCAGTATTATCTTCTTTATGTTTATAAGAGTGGATTCACCTTTATTAAAGGTATTCCTTCGAGTATTATTAGTGCCTGTAATCGCAGGCGTATCCTACGAGGTACTTAAGCGAGCAGGTAATTCGGATTCAAAATTAATGGATATTATAAGCCGTCCGGGGCTGATGCTGCAGCACCTGACCACTAAGGAGCCGGATGAATCCATGGTGGAGGTAGCCATTGCTTCCGTGGAAGCAGTATTTGACTGGCGTGCATATATAGAAAAACTAAATGCAGAGGAGCAGTAGCGGACTTGTACACCTATAGAAGCCTTCTTAAGGAGGGCGAGGAAAGACTGAATGCTGCCGGAATAGTGGAAGCTAGGGCAGATGCGTGGTGCTTATTTGAAAGTGTAACAGGAAAAACTAAAACTGCGTATTTCATGCACGATATGGACATGGCAGCTGACGAGGAATGCGAGCAATATTTTGCAAAGATTGAGCGTAGAGCAAAAAGAGAGCCTTTGCAGTACATTGAGGGTGTGGCTCCATTTATGGGGTATGAATTTAAGGTAACGCCAGATGTGTTAATACCAAGGTTTGATACAGAAGTGCTGGTGGCAGAGGTTATAAAGCTTGCTACAGCTATGAAGCAGAATGATGCCGGAGTGCAAGATATGGCGATACTTGACATGTGTACCGGTTCAGGCTGTATTATAATCAGCTTATATAAAGAGCTTATGGCAAAGGGAATCAGCGTAACAGCAGCCACATCTGATTTGTCAGAAGCAGCTTTATCAGTAGCAAAGGAAAATGCCAAGGAATTAGGAGCAGAGGTTACCTTTTATCAGGGCAATCTCTTTGAAAATGTGCATGGAAGTTACGATATAATCGTGTCTAATCCCCCATATATCAAAACCAGCGTAATTGAGGGCTTAGAGCCAGAGGTCAGGGCTTGTGAGCCTATGATGGCACTTGACGGATATGAGGATGGCTTGTATTTTTATAGAGAGATTATTAAAAATGCAGGCTTATACCTTAAGAGCGGTGGTTATATAGCCTTTGAGATAGGGCATGACCAAGGCGAGGATGTCAGCGCTTTATTAAAGGCAGCAGGATATGCAGATATAAAGGTGGTTAAGGATTTAGCCGGACTTGACAGAGTAGTAATAGGAAAACAAATTAAAGGAGAGTAATCCAATGTTTAACAGATTAGATGATATATTAATCAGATACGAGGATTTGACAGCAGAGATTAACAGTCCGTCTGTTGTTGATGACCAGAAGCGTTTCCGTAAGCTTATGAAGGAGCAGAGTGACTTAACTCCATTAGTAGAGGCTTACACAGAATACAAGGCTTGCAAGCAGAGCGTAGAGGACAGCTTGGCACTTCTTGAGGAGGAGAGCGATGAGGAACTGAGAGAGCTTGCAAAGGAAGAATTAAATGAGTCAAAGGCAAGAATTGAAGAGCTTGAGCATGAGATGAAGATTCTTCTTCTTCCAAAGGACCCTAACGATGATAAGAACGTAATCGTGGAAATCCGTGCAGGTGCCGGTGGTGACGAAGCAGCCCTCTTTGCAGCAGAGTTATTCCGTATGTACACACATTACGCAGAATCACACAGATGGAAGGTTGAATTAATCAACGCAGACGATACCGGAATCGGCGGTATGAAGGAAGTTGAATTCATGGTAACAGGTCAGGGCGCATACTCAATCCTTAAGTACGAGAGCGGTGTTCACCGTGTACAGCGTGTTCCTGAAACAGAGTCAGGCGGACGTATCCACACCTCAACAGCTTCTGTAGCAGTTATGCCGGAGGCAGAGGAGGTAGACGTATATATCGACGAGAAGGATATCCGTATTGACGTAATGCGTGCCTCAGGTAACGGTGGTCAGTGTGTCAACACCACCGATTCAGCGGTTCGACTTACACACTATCCATCAGGTATCGTAGTATACAGCCAGACTGAGAAGTCTCAGATTCAGAACAAGGATAAGGCGTTTGCCATCCTTCGTGCAAAGTTATATGAGATGGAGTTACAGAAGGCTCATGATGCTGAGGCAGATGCCAGAAGAAGCCAGATTGGTACAGGCGACCGTTCAGAGAAGATTAGGACTTATAACTTCCCACAGGGTCGTGTTACGGATCATAGAATTAATTTGACCTTGTATAAGCTTGATAAGATTATGAATGGGGATATTCAGGAGATTATTGATGCTTGTATTGCGGCGGACCAGGCAGCGAAGTTGGCGAAGATGAATGAGAATTAGGTTCGCTGGTACGACTTTTATGTCGAGTTGAGAAATTGAATAGTTGAGTTGAAATAATTAAGTGCTCTATATCGGCGTTAAGTGGCTGATATAGGGCACTTTTGTATCGAGTTAAATCCTGAGTTTTTGTGGGGTGGGGCTATTAGGATATCAAAAAATATGGGCGTAAATAAATTTACTAGTAAAGAATAATTTAAAATGTGTTATAATGTAAGAAAGTTGCTTGAATAGAGGTTTTTTACAGTGGATAGAGATAGAAATTGTTCGTGGAAGAAGGTAAACGAATTATGATAAAGAAAATAAGAAATGAACTTGAAGAAAACCCATACTTTGATTGCAAATTTTGTTTTTTGCGAGGTTCTTACGCCAATGAGGCTTATTATAGTTCTTCAGATGTAGATTTGCTCATTGTGTCTCCAGTATTTAAAGATATATCTATGTTAAAAAGAAAAGAATTGGTTAATAAATCTATTTATAATTTAGATACTGATATAAAATTTGATGCAATCTGCTTAAGCGAAGATGAATATTATAGTTTAATAAATAGTAAGAGAGAAATGTTCTTTAAAGAAAGGATGGTAAAAATAATATGATAACATCATTTTTAGTTAATCAATTAGGAGCTTCCTGTATAGTTTAAATAGTGGACATTGAAAATTAAAAATACCTCAGAGTACAATAAGACTACTGACTTGGCGGTTGGTAAAAATCTTATTGAACAGAGAGGTATCTATAATGAAGTCTAACACACAAAAC
>JAZQLB010000282.1:0-3939 GCA_045542475.1 Lachnospiraceae bacterium
GCATATTTTCAAAAAGAATATATTAAAACAGGAATTTTTGATAAAAAGTATTCTAAATATATGCAACAGGCATTTCAGATTAGAAATTGTTGCGATTATGATGATTTTTTCATCGTATCAAGGCAAGATGCAGAAGTACAATATACATGCGCTAATGAGTTGATTCATGTTATAAAAAAGTATTTAGGAGAATGACAGTACAGGTAAAAAAAGGAATGAAAAAATATCGAAAGTCTTATCAAAGTAATTCTAAGGATATAATTATTAGATTATTCAGTACTTTATATATGCATAATTATTCCAAAAGCTATTAAAAATATTAAAACCTAATAAAACAACCTAAGGTCTGGTTCTAAAATGTCTATACATTTTGGTGCCGGACTTTTATTATGTCTAAATATACATAGAAAATGCATAATTGTGCATTTTTTACATTGTTATGAAAAAAACAGCCATTAAATTGTAATCAAAAAAGTAAAAATTCACAAAAAACTAGTTAAAACCTCTAAAAATTGTTAAGAAAAACACAAAGTCATTGGTAACTTTAACTAAAATATTCGGAATATTTCTAGTATTTATCCCAAATTGAGATTGAATATTTCTTGTGATAGAATGAAATTGCGAAAAAATAAAAGGAAAGGAAAAAGAATTCTATGAAAACATTAATTCGCAAAACAAGAAAACTGTTAGCTCATTTGCTTATTTATGCAATGATGCTATCAGTAGTGACACCATTTGCAGGTGCGAGGGTGTCAGCAGCAAGCAGTTTAACCATTACTGAATCGGCAGGCTGGTTTGAAACTGCATATGTAGAGTGGACACCGGTAGATGGGGCGGTCGGTTACACAGTATATGTAAAAGGGGCATCAGAGTCAGATTCTCAGTATGAGCAGTTGGATACAGAGCTTATAAGACAGTATTCATCATACTGGAGAGCGGATGCAGTTGGTCTTGCGGCGGGCAGCTATAAGATGAAGGTAGTAGCTGTTTTAAGCAACGGTAGTACTGTATCGGCAACAACAGGAAGTCTTTCAGTACAGTCGTATGACCGTACAGGCTTTGCATGGGTTGATGGTACAGCATCAGGTGCATATAATGAGGATGGAACACTTAAGAGTAATGCAGTAGTTCTCTATATTACAGAGGATACCAAGGATACGATATCAATGGATGTAGTAACAAGCTCAAGTGGCTCTACAACAAGTGCAACAGGTCTTCAGGCTATTCTATCAGCTTATAAGAAAGGCTATGATTCAAGACCTCTTGCTATCAGACTTATTGGTAACATTACAGACTTAAGCTCAATGGAGTCTGGAGATATTCTTATTAAGGGAAGCAGTTCTTCTAAGAGATTATCATGTGGTGTTACATTTGAAGGTATTGGCGAGGATGCAACCTGTAACGGATGGGGACTTCGTATTGCAAATGCATCCAATGTAGAAGTAAGAAACTTAGGCTTTATGAACTGTGACAGCAGCGAGGGCGATAATTTAGGACTTCAGCAGAACAATGATCATGTATGGGTTCATAACTGTGATTTCTTCTATGGTGATGCAGGTAGTGATGCTGACCAGGCAAAGGGTGATGGTGCACTTGATACAAAGACATCAACATATATAACACATTCTTACAATCATTTCTGGGATACAGGAAAGAGTAATCTTCAGGGTATGAAGAGTGAGAGTGAGGATAATTATATTACATATCATCATAACTGGTACGACCATTCTGATTCACGTCATCCACGTATCAGAACTTGTACAGTACATATTTATAACAATTACTTTGATGGCGTTGCAAAGTATGGTGTAGGTGTAACAATGGGTGCATCTGCATTTGTTGAGAATAACTATTTCAGAAATTGTCCATATCCAATGCTTATCTCAGAGCAGGGTTCAGATATTTCTAATGGAAATGAGGGAACCTTCTCAGGCGAGACAGGCGGTATTATTAAGGCTTACAACAACACAATCGTTGGTGAAAAGTCATATGTAACATATTCAGAGGATAACACACAGTTTGATGCTTACGAGGTATCTTCAGCAAGCACTACAGTTCCGTCAAGCGTTACAGCATACAGTGGTGGAACAAGTTATAATAACTTTGATACAGATTCATCAGTAATGTACAGCTATAGTGCAGAGACACCTGCACAGGCTATAGTTACAGTTCAGAATTATGCAGGTAGAATGAACGGAGGAGATTTCTCTTGGGAGTTTGATGATTCTGTAGATGATTCATCATATGCAGTAAATACTGAATTAAAGTCAGCTCTTACAAGCTATGAAACTTCGTTACTCGCTGTTGGCGGATATGAGGGCGTAGTAGTTCCTGATTCTGGTACAGAGGAGGAGACAACCACTCAGGCTCCAACAGAGGAAGAAACTACAACTCAGGAGGTTGAAGAGACTCAGCCTTCAACAGAGGAAGAGACAACAACTTCTTCAAGCGGCTCATCAGTTGCAGGTACAAGCTATGTACATAACTTTACAACAGATGGCAAGTCAAGCTCATTCTTTAGCATTACAGGTAACACTTCAACAAGCAAGGGTACTGTAAGCTACAATGGTCTTACTTTAACTCAGTGCCTTAAGATGGAATCATCAACAAGTATTTCATTTACTACAACAACTGATGCTAAGTTAGTTCTTGTATTTAATGCAGACAACAGTTCAAATGTTAAGGTTGATGGTACTAAATATACACTTACAGATGGTATTTTAGAGATGGATATCGCTGCAGGCAGCCATACAATTACTAAAGCTGATACAGCTAACCTTTTCTATATGGCAGTAACAATAGCTTCTGATGAAACAGAAACAACAACTCAGCAGGCGACAACACAGGCAGAGACAACAACTCAGGCTCCAACTGAGGCAGAGACAACAACACAAGCACCTACCGAAGAGGAGACAACAACAGCTACTTCTTCAATAACAGGTGTAGCATACGCAGGCTCAGTAAGTATAACAGGAGCAAACTGGTGGGCATCAACTGATGTTAGTAAGTCAAGCTTAATCGGAAGTACAGATTCATCAGCGGTAACATCAATTACTTTTAGCTCAAATACGGATTTCTGGGTATGCTATAACAGTACATCAGGTTACAAGCAGGTGTCAGGACAGACAGCATACACATTAACAGATGTTGATTTATCAAATTATTATTTACAAATTTGTATCAGCAAGAGTGATAATGTGGATTATATAATCAGCTGGGATGTATATGCATCAGGAACTTCTACAGAGGTGGAAACAACAGAGGCGGAGACTACCACTCAGGCACCAACAGAAGAGGAGACAACAACAGCTGCTTCTTCTACAACAGATTCTTCAAAGTCATGGAACTTTAAGGATTCAGGCTTTAACAGCCTTGGAACCATTTCTTCAACTGTAACAGTTGATGGACTTACATTAATCGCTACAAGCGCTAAGACTATGTCAGTAAACTCAAGCTCAGCAACAGTTGACGGCGTAAGCTATACATATTGCCTTGCTCTTGGCGGAGGTGGTAACACATCATATCGTTCAGTTAAGGTTCCTGTAACAGGAAACGATACAATTAAGGTTGTATTAAAGAGCTCAGGCTCAACGGAGAGAACTCTCATTGTAGCTGATGCATCAGGTAACCAGATTGGTACAATTACAGCCGGAACATCAGCAGCATTAGGTACATATACATATTCAGGTGATGAAGGCTATGTATATCTGTATTCATCAGGCAGTGGAATCAATTTATTTAAGATTCAGGTTGATTCAAAGGGTGTTTCATCAGGCTCTGACTCAGGTTCATCTGATTCAGGAAGCACAGATTCTGGTTCTTCAGATTCAGGCTCAACAGATTCAGGTTCAAGCTCTACTGTAGTCAGCGGTGATTTATTCGTTTCTCCAAACGGCAACTCATCAAACAGCGGTTCACAGAGCAGCCCATTAGATTTAG